>JBDNFT010000892.1:0-9186 GCA_041689695.1 Planctomycetaceae bacterium
AAATACCCGCGTGCTGATGCCATTGCGCGGCAACTAAAGCGAGATGTCGATTTCGAAGTCAAAGAAAAAGAGCACACGTGTCATCTGACGGAAGACGGCGTTCGCCGCGCGGAGCAACTGGCGGGCGTTGAAAGCTTTTACACAGCCGGCAACATGGAATGGCCACATCTGCTGGACAATTCTCTGAAAGCTCATTTCCTTTACAAACGCGACGTCAATTACGTGGTTGAAAAGGGCGAAGTTGTCATCGTTGATGAGAACACCGGACGCAAGATGGAAGGTCGCCAGTGGAGCGACGGGCTTCATCAGGCGGTCGAAGCCAAAGAAGGTGTGAAGATCAAGGAAGAGTCGCAGACTCTGGCCACGATCACGCTGCAGAACTTCTTCAAGCTGTACAAGAAGTTGTCTGGAATGACCGGCACGGCGATGACCGAATCGGAAGAATTCCTCAAAATCTACGAACTGGATGTCGTCGCGATTCCTACCAATCGCCCGATGCAACGCATTAACTTCCCGGACAATATCTACGGCACCGAAAAGGAAAAATGGGACGCCGTCATTCAGGAAATTTCGGAAGTTCACGCGACAGGTCGCCCGGTGCTGGTTGGAACCACATCGATCGAACTTTCAGAAATGCTCAGTAACCGTCTGATTCGCAAAGGCGTTCCTCACAATGTACTGAATGCCAAGTTCCACGAGCGTGAAGCGGAAATCGTGGCTCAGGCTGGCCGCAAATCGGGCGTCACGATCGCGACAAATATGGCTGGTCGCGGTACCGACATTATTCTGGGCGGCAACCCGGAACATGCCGCATGGGAAGAACTCAAAACGACCTATTCGTCACGACTGGATGTACCGAAGTCCGAATGGGATGGACTGACCAGGAAGATCGCAGAACGCGAAGGCATGGTGGCCGAATCAAAAGCCGTGATGGAAATCGGCGGATTACATGTCGTGGGTACTGAGCGACATGATTCGCGTCGTATCGACTTGCAATTGCGAGGTCGTGCGGGACGACAGGGTGACCCCGGTTCCAGCCGATTCTTTATTTCGCTCGACGACAAGCTGATGCGATTGTTTGCTGGTGATGCCGTGAAACGTATCATGCAGTGGGCAGGTCTGAAAGAAGGCGAACCGATCGTCAGTTCCATGGTGACTCGCCGTATTGAAGGCGCTCAGAAAAAGCGTGAAGAGCAGCACTTCGACCAGCGCAAGAATTTGCTGGAATACGACGAAGTGATGGACGAACAGCGCAAGCGCACGTATTCGTACCGTCAGCAGATTCTGGACGGCGTTGATTGTCGCGGTCTCCTGCTGGGTATGATCAATGACGAAATTGAACGTTGGGCAACGCAGTTCCTTGCGAAAGATTATCGCTGGGAAACGATTGTCGGTTGGGTCACTCAGAATCTGAATCTGGAGATTGAACCATCAGATGTTCGCGACCTTGCCCGCCCGGAACTGGAGCAATATCTTCGTGATGAAGGTGAACGTCAGGGTGAAGTCCTGATCTACGAACAGATTGATGTCGACCTGCCGGATGATGCCGACAGTAAACTCGACTGGAACTGGCTGGCTTTAAGCAAGTGGGCCAATCGACATTTCGGATTGTCATTGCAGGATAAGGATCTTCGCAAAATTGACCGCGAAGCTCTGGGGCCAGCACTTTTTGCGATGGCCAGGGAAGGCATGGCTCGCCGCGATTACGCTCCGCTCAACGACTTCCTCGACCCGCATTTTCCATACAAGTCTCTGTCGGGTTGGGCGAACTTCAATTTCCTGCTGGGTATCAAAGCGGAGGAATTGATTGGAATGGAACAACCAGAAATCGTCAAGCTACTGCAGGAACGAGTTCGTGCTCGGTATGACGAAAAGGAAATCACGTTTCCTGTTTCAGTGGGAATGCACAATTTTCTGGCTGGAGACGGCAAAGAAAACGAACGCTTCAATCGCGAAAAACTCGCTCGCTGGGCGAACACGCGATTTCGTACGGAATTTGTTCCCGAGCAATTTTCAGAATTGCTATCGGCGCAGATCCACGAAACACTCGTTACTGCCAGCAGACAGTTTTTAGGGCGTCGTCCGGATAAGGAAAAAGTTGAAGCCCGATTGAATGAAATTCTCGGCCCGGACTCCGAAGAAACCAATTTGATCAGTGAGAAGCAGATTCAGGAACTGATCGCATGGGTCAATGCTGAACACGGTCTGACTCTGAACGAAGCCAACGTACGCAAGATGAACCCATCTCAGGTACGAATTGAACTTCTGCAGGGAATAGAACAGGTCTTCCGACCGGAAATGCGTCAAACCGAACGATCTGTCCTGCTGGAATTCCTCGACACCGCATGGAAAGATCATCTCTATTTCATGGGCCATCTGAAGCAGGGCATCGGCTTTGTGGGATATGCGCAGAAAGATCCTCGCACAGAATACAAACGCGAAGGTCGTCGAGCGTTCCTGGCCACGTGGGACCGCATCGCCGAACAGGTAACTCAGGCTGTGTTCCGGATTGAACATGAAAGTCCGGCATTCGTCGGCTCACTCTGGCGCATCACGGCGACAGAACACGATGTGGCTGCTCCAATGCCCGTGGAAAACAAAGTGGATCAACTTCAAACCAACGCACCGGAGGCTGGTGAAGAAGGGAAGGCGATTGCTCCTATCGTCAACGATTCCCCGCGAGTTGGACGTAATGACGATTGTCCATGTGGCAGCGGCAAGAAATACAAGAAGTGTTGCGGGAAGTAATATCCTGCGACGCCCTGGGAAATGGATTTCCGTCATGCGATGGCTGTTGAACACTGTCTATTTTCTGCTTTTGATGGCGCTGTCGCCATTCATTGTATGGAGAGTTCTGCGCCACGGACGCTATCGCAAGGGTATTGCGGAGAAGCTGCTCGGGCGACTTCCGACGATCAATGACGGACGAACAGTTGTCTGGTTTCATGCCGTCAGCGTCGGTGAAGTCATTCAACTGCAAAACGTCGTGGATGAGTTTCGACGTCAAACTTTCGATCGGTTTAGTATCGTTGTTTCAACGTCCACAGACACAGGCTTTGAACTTGCCGTAAAGCGGTTCCCGGATTGCCATGTCACATGGTTCCCATTGGACTTTTCGTGGGCAGTCGCGTATGCCGTGCGAGCCGTGCAGCCAAGTCTGGTGGTGCTGATGGAACTGGAACTGTGGCCGAATTTTCTGGCCGAATGTCAGCGACGTCAAATCCCCGTCGCTGTGATCAACGCCCGAATGAGCGAACGCAGCCATCGAGGCTATGCACGTATTCGCAAACTGATGGCACCGCTGTTCGGAAAACTGGCTTTGGTTGCTGCACAGTCACAGCCAAACGCTGATCGACTGCAGTCGCTGGGAGTTACCCTTGACCGCCTGCACGTTTCAGGATCGATCAAGTTTGATGGAGTTGCGACCGATCGCAACACTCCAGCGACTGATCGCATGAGAGAACTGTTGGGACTGTCGTCGTCTGAAACCATCTTCATGGCTGGCAGCACGCAGGAACCCGAAGAGCAACTGGCGATTCAGTCGTGGCTCGAATGTCGCAAGCAATTCCCTTCATTGCGGCTGGTTCTAATTCCGCGACATCGCGAACGATTTGATGAAGTCGCCCAGTTGGTCAGAAGAGCAGGCATCGAACTGACGCGACGATCATTGTTGCCATCTTCCATTCAGCCGACATCTGACGCCGTAATTTTAGTGGACAGCATCGGTGAACTCTCAGCCTGTTGGGGTCTTGCAGACATTGCGTTTGTGGGAGGCAGTTTCGGAAACCGCGGTGGCCAGAACATGATTGAGCCCGCAGCGTTTGGTGCAGCCGTCCTGTTCGGCCCAAACACCTGGAATTTCCGCGACGTCGTCAGAACCTTTAAAGATGCGAATGCGTGTGTGCAGTTGAATGCGCCAGAAGAACTGACGCCAACGCTTTTGCGTCTGGTGAAAGATCGAGCCGAAAGGCAACTGCTGGGTGTTGCGGCGCAGGCCGCCGTGAGATCTCAGGCTGGCGCGACCGCAAGGACTGCGGCACTACTTGCTCAGATCCTGCCAATTCCCGATTCGCTTCGACGACAGCGGCGTGCTGCATAGATGATGTTTTAGGCACATTTTGGGATCGAGTTTTGTATGCGGCGCCGTTGAGCATGATGTGAAATTTAGTCCATCCTCTCCAGAGAGTGATCCTTCCAGGGTGACGATCTGATTTTCGGTTGCGATGGCCACCGAGGCGGGCGAGGGCGAGGCAAAAGTCGTCGATCGTCCAGTCCGGACGCGCGTCGCCGTGTCGCCATCATGCGTCGGCCTCCTCGGGAACTTCGTCGTTGATGTCATCGTCGAGCAGATCGTCCGGCGGCAGCGGTTCTTCGGTCTCAGCGGGTAAACGCTTCACCGCGTCGCGGACGTCCAGTTTGCCCGTGACCACATCCGCCGTTAGCCATGTGCGGTATTCGCGGAGGACGGCGATTTCACGCTCCGGGCGTGTTATCCCCGTATCAAAATGTCTGTTGACCGGGCCGCTGGCCCTCAAGACAGTGTAATTCGGGCGGCAAGTCAGAAGTCGGCCATCGAAGGCCACGTCTTCCATCAGGCCGCTTCTCCCACATGCCAATAGTTCGCGATCCCTGACGAAAATTCCCATCTCGCGGGCCTGCTTCTGAACCGCCGCCAGTTTTTTTTTCGAGCGGGCGAATGCCCTTTGTCAGCGACGGCTCTAGTTTTTCGCTCATGGCCCGCCGTCTCGGTGAAGGCCGACAGCTCGTTTACAGAGGAAAGCGGGCATAAGGCAATCGTGCTGATGGCGACGCTTACCTCGAAAAGTTCCTCATTTCAAAAAGTATCGTTAACTCATACGGCTTGCGGCGGTTTGCCGATTGAACGATTTGAACGTTTATATTTTCGCATTCAAAGTGCGAAGGCGTTCAAACAAATCCTCAGGAGAATCCGATGACCACGTCACACACAACAAATTGGCCTGACCTCGCAGAAGGCCTGTTTGAACGACTAACGGGCCGAAATGCCGAGATTGCATACGAGTTTACGAACATGCACGTGAAAGTGCCCAGCGGAACCGGGCCTCAGGCGGAGCATGCCGAGTGGGTGCTGAATGGCACGATCAAAGTACGAACCAGTGAAAAACAATCCGTCCCAAACTGAGTTTGGTCGGCCATCTCAACGGAACCGTGAATGGTCGGCCTTTCCAGATTGCTGGAGGACAGAATGAAATAATTTTGATGACTGGTATCCTTGGAGCCGTGGAGTTCTACCGAGTGCGAACCAAGGGCAAACTATTGCTCGTCTCGCTAAAGCGCGTCGGAATTCGATTGTTACTCGACCTCGGCTGGTTTGGAAAATGGCGATTGGTGTAGTGCATTTGGTTCTACGATGACGTAACGTGGCTAGTGGAATAAAGAGCGGTGAAAATGAAGTTCCCCGGAGGTTGCAGCTTGATCTGCAAAACGTGGCAACTTCTGACGCGAAGCATGTCAGTGCAGTGGAAACATGAGCGAGAAACCTGTTGTAATTATTGGCGCTGGGATAGCAGGATTATGCTGCGCGCGAGAACTGGCACGGAACTCTGTGGAAACTCTTTTACTGGAGTCTCAGGACGCTGTGGGTGGTCGAGTTCGAACTGATGTCGTGGATGGATTCCGTCTGGATCGTGGCTTTCAGGTGCTCCAGACTGCATATCCAGAAGCACGTCAGCAGCTCGATTACCAATCGCTGCGTCTACACAACTTTGGCCCAGGCGCTTTGATACGGTCGGAAACCCGAACGGTCGTGATGAGCGATCCGTGGCGACGGCCTCAAGACTTGTTGTCAACGCTGTTCAATGGAGTTGGGACACTCTCTGACCGATGGAAATTGGCCAGACTGCGGTGGCATGTTACTCGGAAATCGATCGAGGACTTGTGGGCCGAACCTGACACGACGACTGAGCATTACTTGCGCAACATCTGTGGTTTCTCCGCTGACATGGTGGACCGCTTTTTTCGACCATGGTTTTCCGGTGTGTTTCTGGAAAACAGGCTGGAAACTTCCAGTCGATTTTTCAAATTTATATTCCGCATGTTTGCTATCGGCGATGCTGCACTTCCGGAAGAAGGCATGGGAGCGATCACGAAGCAATTAGCCGACGGATTGATTTCGACTCAAATTCGTCTCAACGAATGCGTTCAGTCTCTGGACGGATTGCGCCTCCACCTCGCCAATGGTGAGACGATCGAAAGTCGCGCTGTGGTGCTGGCGGTGGACGGACCAGAAGCGGCCCGACTGACGAACGGTTTGATTCCCGTGCCCGCGTTCAACGCGACGGCTTGCCTGTACTACTCTGCTCAACATCCTCCGTTTCGTGATAAACTGTTAATGCTCAACGGTGATCGAACACCCCCGATTAACAACCTTTGCGTGCCGACGAACGTTGTGCCAGGCTATGCTCCGTCGGGCAGGGCGCTAGTGAGCGTTTCAGTGGTTGCACCGAAAGATGCGAGTTCAGCCGACTTTGAACCGTCGGTTCGTCATCAACTTCGCGGTTGGTTCGGCTCACAGGTGGATCAATGGTCGCTGTTGCGAAGTTACGTCATTCGGAATGCTTTGCCGGTCCAGCCACCGCACTTTCGGGATGGAACTGACAGAGGTTGCAAAGTGGCCGATGGGTTGTACCGATGTGGTGACTACTGCGAAACTGCGTCGATTCAGGGCTCTATGGTGAGCGGCCGCAGGGCTGCTGAATCCGTATTGCTCGGTCTACACCGCCAGAAGTCGCTGGTTTAAAAAGGTTCTAATGATGACACAAATTGATTCGATGACCGTGCCTGAGCCAGTCCGCGAGAAAATGCAGTGCATGGAAGTCTGGGGTGGCAACCGATCGACATGGTCACAGTTCTCTGTGCCAGGTTTGGACCTCTGGGTTCACAGTGAGCCGTATCGCAGCAACAATGCCGGGGGCGATGTTTACTACCTGTCATCATGCGCTTCTGGACGAATCACTCGTATGTTGCTGGCTGATGTCAGCGGTCACGGTGCTTCTGTAGCGCCCGTCGCTGTTGAGTTGCGTAATTTGATGAGGAAAAACATCAACTTTATCAAGCAGTCGCATCTGGTTCAGTCGCTCAATGAAGAGTTTGAAAGTATTTCGGCGGAAGGGGCGTTCGCGACGGCTCTTGTCAGTACGTTCTTTTCGCCAACAAAGACGCTTTCACTTTGCAACGCCGGCCATCCTATGCCTTTGATTCGCCGGGTGAGCAGTGGTCGATGGGAGTGTTGTGATACGGGCCTTAGTGAAACGCCGATGCGGAATATGCCGATCGGAATTTCCGAATTGGTCGTTTATCGCTCCGGAAAATTGGTCTTAAGTCCGGGTGACATGGTGCTTTCTTATACAGATTCGTTGTCGGAGTCACTGAAAGAGGATGGCAAATTGATAAGTCCACAGGGTGTTTGCGAACTACTACAAGACATCAATGTGTCAAATCCCGGACTTATAGTTCCAGCTCTCCTGACCAGGATACGTGATTTGAACTCAGCAAATCTTTCGAGCGACGATACAACAGTGATGCTGCTTCGCGCGAACGGCACAGGAGTTCCATGGATTGACAATCTCAAAGCGCCGTTTCGCTTGCTGCGTGGTTTATTTAGACGAACACACAACTGAACCGCACAGTAGAATGCTGGTGCCCTGCTGGTATTCTGACGGTGACCGGCCGAGTTCTCATTCTGTGTCTGAAGTACTCGAAATGCCGTTGGGCAATTTCACTTTTCGGCTATGGCGTTAGGGACTTGATTCCTCGAATGAGTTGGACATCCATGTCCCTATTGGTAACTCATCCTTGGCGGCTTCGCTCAAAGTTACTTCACATCCATCCCCAGCGTCTTCACCAGAAACGCCCACTGATCAGACGCTTCTTCGATGACCTTGGCTGTTGGTTTGCCTGCACCATGACCAGCGCGGGTTTCGATGCGGATCAGTGTTGGGGCCGTACCGGACTGGCATGCCTGAAGCTGGGCAGCGAACTTAAAACTGTGACCGGGTACGACGCGATCATCGGTGTCGGCGGTCGTGATCAGCGTTGCTGGGTATTGCGTTCCACCTTTCAGATTGTGATAGGGCGAATACTTCTGCAGGGCGGGGAACTCTTCAGCGACATCCGCGCTGCCATAGTCGTCGGTCCAGAATCGACCGGCTGTGAATTTGTGGAATCGCAACATGTCCATGACGCCCACCGCAGGCAAGCAGGCTCCGTAAAGATCAGGGCGTTGAGTCATGCAGGCTCCTACGAGCAAACCACCGTTGCTGCCACCCTGAATCGCCAGTTTCTTCGGCGACGTATATTTATTCGCAATGAGCCATTCAGCGGCGGCGATGAAGTCGTCGAATACGTTTTGCTTGTTATGTTTGGTGCCGGCTTTGTGCCATGGCTCACCGTATTCACCACCACCTCGCAAATTCGCAACAGCAAGGACGCCGCCCATTTCCATCCATGTGAGGCGGCTGACGCTGAAGCTGGGCGTGATCGAGATATTGAATCCACCGTAGCCATATAACAGCGTCGGATTTGTTCCGTCCAGCTTCAAGCCTTTCTTATGGCACAGGAACATCGGCACTTTCGTGCCATCTTTGCTGGTGTAGAAGATTTGAGATGTCTCATAGTCGTCCGGGTTGAATTTGACGTCCGCCTGGCGAAGAATTTTGCTCTCGCCCGTGATCATGTTGTAACGATAGGTTGTTGGCGGCAAAGCGAAACTGCTGAAGGAATAGAACGTGTCCGTATCCTTGCGGCGCCCGTCAAATCCGCTTGCTGTGCCGATGCCGGGGAATGCGACTTCTCGCACGAACGTGCCATCCATTTGATGCAGCCGGACCTGAGTCCTGGCGTCTTTCAGGTAGTTGCAGATAAACATGTTGCCGACGATACCAACGCCGTCCAGTGCGTTTTCTGTTTGCGGGATGATCTCCTTCCAGTTCTCGCGCGCTGGTTTTTTGAGATCAATCGCGATGACTCGTCGTAGTGGTGCATCGACGTTCGTTTGGAAGTACAGGACGTGATCATCATTGCCCACGAATGAATACTCATGTTCAAAGTTATCGATCAGTTCATAGGGCAGACCGTAAGGTTCTGTCAGATCTTTAACCACGATGCGATAGCGATTATCTGTGCCGACCCAGACGGTGATGATCAGGT
>JBDNFT010000893.1:0-3709 GCA_041689695.1 Planctomycetaceae bacterium
CCCCGGTCGAGGCAAGATCCGGCTGGATACCAAGAAATGGAGTGCGAGTGGCCTCACGACGATTTCGAGAGGGAGCCGGTATAAAGGTCGGCGGCTTTTCAAGACCATCGATTCCTCGCAGCAGTTGCTCAGAATAGTCGATTACGGAAACGGCACCTTCGATGTTGAGCGTTTCGAAATCATCATCTGGAGTATGATAGATTGAGGTCATGCCGGTGAAGCAGAACATGACCGGAATCTGTTTCATATAAAACGGCAAATGGTCACTTCCAGCAAATGCGCCGTCAATGATCTTGATGTCGATCGGGGTAGACTCATCTGCCTTGATTGCGATGTCCCGAAACTCCTGTGCCGTACCCACACCGTTCACTTCAACCACATTGTTCCTGAGATTGCCGATCATGTCAAAGTTGATCATGGCAATCGTTTCTTCCAGAGGCACGACAGGATGCTTCACATAATAATTACTGCCAGTCAACCCGCGTTCTTCACCGGAGAAACAGATAAAGACCATTCTGTGCTGCGGTTTTGGTCCGGACGCGATTCTTCGAGCCAGTTCAACAACTGCCGCGGTGCCTGACGCATTGTCATCGGCACCGTTATGGATTTCCCCTTGACGATTTGCTGGCGAACGAGAACCATATCCGCCAAATCCAAGGTGGTCGTAGTGACCACCGATGACAATCGTCTGATCAGAATGAGGCCCTTCACCTTCGACAATACCAATTAAGTTGTAGGCGGTGACAGAATTGACCGCAAATTCTGTTGTCAGTTCGGCGTTCCAGCCATTCAATTCTTGCGAGACTGGCTTTAAACTGGCATCAATGAACTGAGCGACGGCCTTCAAACTGGTCAAAGTACTTCCGTCCGATGTTTTTAGCGGAGTGATGGCCAGAACCTTGTCGATTACTGATTGTTTCACGTGAGCGAATGGTAGAGATTCTCCATCGTTCCCAAAACTCGACGGCGTTGACAGCTCATCAGTTTCGTCGGTGGGGGAACTGGAGTAATCATTGACGAACAGCACTGCGGCCGCCTTCGCGTCTGTCAGCAATTCCAGTTTTCGATCAATGTAAGCACTGGGACCAGTCGCCGTTCCCTTGAATGCTCCACCGTCATAGTTTTGCGGTTCACGACGAATAACGATGACAACCTTGCCTTCGATATTAACGTCTGCAAAATCATTGTAATTTTCTTCTTCGGAGTGAATTGCATATCCCAGAAATACAATACCCGCGTTCGCTGAACCATTCGCTCCGCGGCGAATAGGCTGAAATTCATCGCCCAGCTTTAAGGGCATTTCGACTCCATCCGGCCCTGTGAGTTTAACCAGCGTGGATTCACTCACAGAAATATCGCCCAGCGGCACTTCAAACGGCTGACGATACGAACCATCCGGCATTGCGGGCAGCAAACCAAATTCCTGATACTCCGCGATAATGCGTTCAGCAGATCGTTCAATTCCTTTCGTTTCGATGCCACGACCTTCCTGGTCGTCAGATGCAAAGAACTGAATATCATCTCGAACTCGCGACACAACTGCGTCGCGACTGAGCTCCTCGCTGCCAGATACCTGCCTCGGCAGGCTAAACAGCAGAACCACAACAGCCATCATTAAGCGACGCGAAGATATTCGCATACCTTGTCCTTTGAGAATTGCGAGTTCTGCCGAACGGGTCTCCAGACCCATATCAGATACAAGTCACAACAAAACACAGGACGGATTCAGAGATCCGTCCTGTGTATAATTCTCGTTCCAGGGCTCCAGCCCTCGAACGTCATGCGCGTTACAGGCTCCCGCCTCCAAAGACAACTCCCGCGAGGCAGGAGCCTCGAGAGCAATGTGTTCCGAGGCTGGAGCCTCAGAACAAGGACCGACCGGCTTCCTACGATCAAGGTTAATCCGCAGCGCGATCCATTGATGACTACTTGCCAACAGCTGCCGCGTATCGGCGTGCGACTTCAGGCCAATTCACGACGTTCCAGAATGCCGTCATATAGTCTGGACGGCGATTCTGATAGTGCAGGTAGTAGGCATGTTCCCAAACGTCCAGACCAAGAATTGGCGTCCGGCCTTCTGACAACGGAGTGTCCTGATTTGCTGTGCTTTCAACGACCAGCGTGCCGTCAGCTTTGACACTCAACCAGGCCCAACCACTACCAAAGCGAGTTGCTCCGGCCTTTGCAAATTGCTCCTTGAACGCATCGAAGCTACCGCACGCCGTAGTGATGGCTTTCTCCAGATCGCCGGTTGGAGCTCCACCGCCAGTCGGTGACATGACAGTCCAGAACAATGTGTGATTCGCGTGGCCACCGCCATTGTTGCGAACAGCAGTGCGAATTGCCTCAGGCACTGAATTCAATTCTCGCATCAGATCGTCAATCGGCTTGTCGGCCAGTGGCGACCCTTCCAGGGCTTTGTTGACGTTTGTAATGTATGCCTGGTGATGCTTGCCGTGATGAATTTCCATCGTACGTGCATCAATGTGCGGTTCAAGCGCGTTCGATGCATAAGGCAAAGCGGGCAGTGTGTATGGCATTGTAAGTTGACTCCTTCTTTAGGACTTTTGGCTGCCCGAGGGCAGTTAACGACAACATCCTTGACGGCGCAGAGTTTCAGCAACGCTTACGTAGAAACCGTCAGGCATGTGCCTGCATTCTAGGCGCGCCGATGAACGGCTCAACCATTACTACCCTATCATTTGCACGAATCGTGAGGACTTCTCAACTTGCTGGCCACAGTGCGGGAAACATCAAATCACATTTTTTCTCGAATTGGCGTGACGTATACGGTGGATTTCTCTACACTGAAAGGCCCCAACCTGCCATTCTTCGGCACCAAACGCTCTCCTAACAACTGATTTTTGGAGTCCTCAATGCTTGTTATTCCCGGTCGATATGGAAAAGACAACTGCGATGGATATTCGCGCCGAGCACTGCTGCGAGTTGGCAGTTCAGCCCTGGCGGGCTTGAGTCTTCCGACGCTGCTGCAGAATTCTGCTCGTGCTGCCAACGAAATCAGTGACGAAGAGGCTCGCTATGGAGGCAAAGGTTTCGGTGCTGCGAAAAGCGTGATCATGCTGTACTTGCAGGGCGGACCAAGTCACCTGGATCTATGGGACCCAAAGACCGGCGTGCCAGATAACATCAAGAGTATTTTCAGCCCGATTGACACAACGATTCCTGGCGTGCAGTTCACTGAACTCATGCCGAAACTCGCTCAGCAAATTCATCGCGCCACATTGATACGTTCACTCAGCTACACGCCGATTGGTTTGTTTAATCACACCGCTGCAATCTATCAAATGCTGACCGGCTACACGGCTGACAACGTCAGTCCATCAGGCCAGCTTGAACCGCCAAGCCCCAAAGACTTTCCGAATTTCGGTTCCAACATCGTAAAGCTGAAGCCGCTGCAGAAGCCAATGCTTCCGTTCGTGATGATGCCTCGTCCTCTCCAGGAAAGCAACGTCATCGGCAAAGCTGGTACCGCCGGATTTTTGGGTCGAGCCTACGATCCCTACTATCTGTATCCCGCTGGCGATGACATGGATATGACCAAGATGGATAGGATCAAAGTGGACGACCTGACTCTTCGTCAAGACGTTCCTCTTGACCGCCTGCAACGTCGCGCATCGCTTCGTGATACCGTCAACGCTGGTATGAAGACGCTCGATCGAGCTGTCGATCAGTACGCTCTGAATGAATA
>JBDNFT010000894.1:0-5168 GCA_041689695.1 Planctomycetaceae bacterium
CAATACTGTCTGAAGAATCCGTAGATTGACATCCCCGGCTCGCCAGTGCCACTGCTTCTTCCGCCTGCGTTCCTGGTCTCACCCATGAGGCCATTCCCGCCATCAGCACAATCAACATCGTCCCATGCGGCACCTTCACCGCCATCGCATACAAATAATACCACCACCAGCCACCCTCATTTTGGACACCTGCGGCGTAAGACCATCGTTGTCCCTCGAAGTCCGTCCTCTGCAGATCGATCCCGTGAATGTAATCCACCGGGAACGGCACAGGGATCGCCCCCAGAAGACTGTCTCGGAAACGATTGCCGGGTGCGCCCGGAGTCGCCTCGGATCCGCCCAAAGTCTGCGAAACGAACTGGTAGTCTCGTAACCGTTGAAACGAACCGTCGAACAGGTAACCGAGATTCGTGACATAGACACCCAGCAGAACGATCAATAACATCTGCCAGCATTCACGATCGAACCGCCGCTCACTTCCAGTGTCTATCGCTGAACCTTCCGCAGTCTCCAAAGACTTCGGAAGGTTCAGTCTGTCCACTCGGTATCGCCAGTACCAAATCAGCCACATCACCGGCAACACGACGTATAAGATGACGCATGTCGTTTTCGTCAATTCGGCCAATCCAAGAGTCAGCCCCGCCACTACACAACGGGCCATTCCCGGTGCGGACATCCATTTCCAAAACATAAAGACGGCCAACAGCGCCAACGCTGCGCTGGGAGCGTCGGGGGTGATGATCGCCGCGTTCCCGAGAACGTTGGGCGAAAAGCACCACAGACTCAACGCGACAAGTCCACCCGCGCGACCGTACAAATCGCGAGCAAAACAATAGGCAACGATGGCCCCAATCAGACTGAACGGGATGCAGGCGAGGCGACCATAGCGATAGAGCTGAATGGCATCGATACCGTTGATATCGACGAATCGCCGCCCCACGTCAAACTCACGCCGCTGGATCTTGCTCTGGGAATAGTCGGACCAGTCTTCTTTCACCTCGCAGAACAGCAGCGGGACGGATGCAACCATTGGGACCAGAGGCGGGTTGACACGGTAGAGATCGAACCGCCCAAATCGCCAGTGACTCAACCCGGCAGGAAGATGAGAAACCTCATCGACAGTCGGACTATACGTCACGATTGTATGTGTCAGCAGGCCGACGTGGACGATCAGCATCGCACTGATTAGCAGTCGATACCAGCCAGCCACGCAGAGACTCCTCTCGCAGACAATCGACAAAAGCATTCTAAGCCTCGTTCCCGCGTCGGATGTATCGGCCAATTCGTCGTGGGGTTTCGACGTCAGGGGAAGACACTTTGTTCGTGCTTACCGAACAATAACAGTGCCATAGAGTTCGTCCTCACCGAATTCAGATTCAACGATCGCACGAATAACATACCCCCGCACTTTCGTGGCGTCTAGTCGACTCACAACCACCGCTACTCGCCCCTCGTCTTGAGAACGAGCCTCACTCACATCAAGACCTCCTGCAGGGATAGTAGACAACGTTCGAATTCGAAAATCCACAGGTCCCCGTTTATTAACTGGACAAATTCGCATTTCCAGCCGCTCGGACTTAGTCTCCAGTTCAGCCGATTTTGGTTCAAAAGCAAAGAGAGAACCCCGTGTCAGCAGGACGCGGCAAACGAGTGGCGCTCCGCTGGTCGTTGTCGAGAAATGGACTTCGCCTCCGACACTTCGAGACTGTCGCAATTGTTCGCGAATATCGTCATTTACGCAGACTGAGATCCGGGTACTTCGATGACGACCTGGTTCAATCTCCGAGACATTCGCCTTGATCCACGCCTTTGTTGATTCCACTCGCAAGTTCGCCAAATCCTCAACATCCCCAGTCACAAACAGCGACTCGGCAGGCAATTCCACTTCGGATCCGCGGGCGAATAATGCGTCACCGACACCAATGGCAATCGTTTCGCGGGACACTTTCACGCCGTGCTTGATCGTCGCCTCTGCCACTCCTTCACCAATGATCCGGAGTTCGGTCGATGATCCATCGGCCATTGTCGCCACCATGACACGCTTGGACAGCCCTTGGCCCCAACCCGCGCGCGAAATCTCAATCGGAATCGTCACCTTCGAGTGGGCATCGACAATGCCTGATGACCATTGCGGTAGCATGCAGCCACAACTCCCGACTATTCTTTCAACCACAACTGGCTGGTCCGAGGAATTGTGCAGAGTTACGGCACACTCGACCGGGGAATATCGTTCCTCACCATCCAACGCGATCTGCTTGAGATCCAATTCCTCTGGCTTAAATCGCACAACCGCCGCCGCATTACGTTTTTTTGGTGAAGTCGTTTTTGGCAGCACGAACAGCGCGAATCCACCTGCCTCGGAAAGCTGCTGATCAGTCAATCCTTCTGACAACGGCAGAACGTATTGAAGAACATCCACCACGATAGCTCCTTGGGACCCTTGCATCACAAGTAAGTAGTGTCCGCGGCCACTTTGGACAATCACGGGAACAATCGCAATCAACCCTTGCCCACAGGCGGTTTCAAGATCCGCTACATGAAGACCTTTCCGGGCTTCGGACTCCAACCCATAGGCGCTAAGGAATCGCTTGATTTGTGCCAGACTCACCCCTTTATCAGAAGGTTTCAATTCCGCCTCAATAACCTTCAGATTGCAGGCGACGTGGCGCATTTGCATTACAGCCATTGTCACAGAATGCCCGCATTGTCTCACATGAATTGGAGAACGGATTTCGTCCGTTGGTGGAGTCTGAGCGTAGGCATTTCCAGGGCTAAGAACGATTGGCAGGAGCCACAACTTGTACTTGTACTTCTTGAAGAAAACTACGGCGACAACGAACCCGATAAGCAACACGTTGCCCGCGATCAGAATCCATTGCCGTGACACAGAGGAAAGAGGAGGCCCAGACGCTACCGTCGGGTCAATAAGCCCGTGATACAACAGGAATCGATCCACCGACTTTTGATCGCTTTCCATACCCGCGCCGACGAGATAGATCTTTTCGTCAATGTAGTCTATCACTTCAACGCCCTCATCGAACGTGAGACGGTAGTCCACATCAGTTGTGGGCGGGTTCAACTGGCAGTCAGTGTAGACCCACTGCATTCCTTCCTTAATCAGTTTCCCATCGACCTCAACCGGCTTGCCGGTCAGGTCGATCACAGACACAATCCTTGGAATGACCGCTCGGTCGTCAGCGTATTGGTAATGAGTCAATCGGTTGACCCACCAATCGTCCATTCCATACTCCTTGCAGACCTTACATCCTCCCCATTCGCAGCGGGCAAACCGACCGCGTTCTGGATCATAGAAAACACGAAATGCGTAGGGCGGACTAAAGGTTACTTTGATACTGTAAAACAGCTCCCACAAGCCGTCAGCAGTCACTCGAGCAGCAACATAGTCGCCGCCATCTTTTCTGACTTGGAGAAGGTTTGAGAGTTTTTGGGGAGGTTCCAATATGGTTGATACGAACGGGGTAACATGGCCAATGCCAAATTGGTGGCCATACATCCGCATAAAACCTTTGTTTTCCTGATGTATCGGTTCATCCGCTACCGTACTGACAATTCCGGCCGCTTTGAACTCCTCGGCAGCTTTCCAACTCTCAATGGGATCCGTCGGTTTCGGTCGGACTCGGGTGAAAGTTCCTTTCGTCTGCTTTCGGAACTGCGTTCCATCGTTCGAAAAATCATCGCGATGGGAGGCAAATTGAACTCGTAACTCTGGTGTCTTACCTTTGCCTATAGTCTTTGTAACCACGTTCCCGTTGATTCGGTACTTCCCGAACTCTGGACTTAACAAAACGTCTGAGGTCGCGTGGATCACTCCGATTGATGTTGGGAGTTCATCTGCAGCAACCACCCCGGACATCATCTCCCACCCTGTCTCGGTTTCGATAAATGTCCCCCTCCACACTTCACAGTGAAACCGAATGGCCTCAACTCGCTGCTCAAATGCGGAAATTGCTGCAATCGCCGTATCAACGGAAAGCTCGCTGGAAGGTTCATCGGCTTGTACTACACAACTAGCAACCGTCAAGACTACGTATATTGAGAAAGTCTTTGGAAAGAAGGGCGGGTAAAATTTCAGTAGGTAGTAAATGGTTTCCACCCTCGCGACACGTGCTAACAGCACAATCACAAGGCAGAAACATTGTAAGAATTCAGAGATCATACGAACCTCAAACTATTCCCAAACAAGTCAATCAGGCAAAAAACTTTTACTGATACAATACCGGACTTGTCACATTTTTGTAGTCGAAGGACACTTGGCGCGGGCCACCCAAGGGAACAACCGCGCCGAGGAGAAATCCTCCAGGAAATGCCGAGTCGGAATTTGCTGCATTTTGAAAACCGATCAGCAGTCGGTTCGCATTCCTGCTGCGACACCTGGACCGCCACAGCCGCAGGTTCCGTTTGGATTTCCATCACCAATAACGGGCGCAACATATATGCAGGTGGGTGGCGCACAGCATAAGGTACCGCCAGCCACCATAAAGCATGTTAAAGGACCACCGTATGCACATTGTTCATTGGCCGCTGCGCAGGTATTGCAGATAGTTCCCGCCGAAGCACATGCCTGAAAGGCATCAGGATCACCGCATCCAGCTACAGCCCCTGCGGTACAATTGCCACCTTTAAGGGCGCAGTACGTCAAGGGAATCGCTTCACCCCGAATCTCACTTAACTCATTCCAGTCTGCAACAGACCCAAGCACCGGACTGGTTGATTGATGAAGCGACAGGAACGCCGCATTCACTCCCAGCAGCGCCACAAAACCACAACTCGCATACCACAATTGACGTTTCATTCTGATCTCCTCGAGTTAGAACATACCGAACATATGAAAAGTCACTGCTGAAAAGGACATCTCCCTCGCCGCAGGACGTACACCACTTTTTTGGGATAGATGCCGAACAGTCGTGCGAGGCCGCTCGCACCGGTGGTGGCAAGCGAGAGATGACCGTTGGCGACAGTCGTCTCTCGGATAACACGGACTTCCTGTTTTCGGCGACCTCGCCGTTTTGAAAAGACCATTGCTCCGGGAGTGCAAGCGGCGTTCGCACCTTCTGAGGAACGCAAGATGTCGTCGAGCGAGGCACCACAGCCAGAAAAAGTCGGCACTCTCGCGCAATCAGCGCATTCGAGCTTGGGAGCTTGGGAGC
>JBDNFT010000895.1:0-2277 GCA_041689695.1 Planctomycetaceae bacterium
TGTCTGCCGATGTCGCTGGATGATTATCTGGAATTGCTGGACTGGACCGGTCGTCAGTTCCGCACGGACAAGCGTGGAGCGATTCCAGCGGCGTGTGCTCCGATTCTGGATCGCCTGGATTGCAGCGAAGACACGTGGTTCGATCTGGTGAAGAACTTCCGCAAACGCTTCCGCAACGAGGCGGGATCTCTGCTCTCTGTCCGCGCCTTCCGTTCGAAGCGTCGAGAACGCCGGGCTCAAGTCGCAACTGCCTGAGTCAGAACTGCAAAAACGGTTTCGAAAGAAGTGTCTTTCAGTTTGCTGAAGCAAACTAGGTGGGTGGCACAATTGTTCCCATCTGTTTCTTGTTCTTCTTCTGACATTTTGTCCGCCGGCCAGCCGGTGCCGATTCCGTCGCGGGCCGCACCATCGGAATGCCTTTGTTGTCTTCCGTGACGACCTACAGACGGCCTTCTGCTTCGCGATCCATGGGCGGCAGTTGAGCGAAAAATCATCCGCCGCTTCGGCCATCGCTCGTGATCCGCCCTCCAGCGTATCCACAGACTGACGAATGCCGAGAAGACTTTCAATCATGTCGCGAGTCTTCCCAAACGCCATCTCTACACCGAACATCTGGTCCCATCCCTGCAGCAGATACGACACTTCGCTCTCCGGAAGCGGCAGCCGCTGATCCGCCGGAATCAGCTCGATCGCCGCGTGAGACCGTTCGCTGTACACTTGCCGATTCAGAAAGAATTCGCCGAATGCCGTCAGCAGTCTCCGCCGATTCAGCGCCTTGTGGCGATGCAGCGTTCGACCGTCGTCAAGCGTCACCGATTCTCCGACGTCGCCTTCGCCAACGCTCAAGAGGAACAGCCCGAACCGCAGTTTTCCGAGTTCCAGCAGACTTCGAAACAGCCCCCGCTCGACTTCATGAGCGGCTGTTCCCTTTTCCGCGGCAGTGCTCACAAACGTGATGAGATCCTCCAGCTTGCCACGAATCAGCCCAACATTGACTTCCAACCCCGATTCCTTCAACATCAGTCCGGCCTCCTTGCGGAAATAAAACGTTTGTCCATTATCACGTTTTTTCCTCAATGAGGCCCTTTTTGTCACCCCCGTTTACCCCTCTCTCAAACGTCGGGAATGCCGGTCACACCCAAATCACTTACGAACGTCTGGAATCTGAACAACCTAAGGTCGAAAAATCTCATCCTGAGATATGAGTTCTGATGCAGGTTGTCAATTGGCACGTCGGGCTCAATACGGATTCTTGTCCAGCTTGTTTATTTTTGGCAAAATCAAGGCTTGATTGGAATTGAATTGCGACTGGTAGTTTTGTCGAAAGCGCAGAGGCGTTGTGCCGGTAAACTTTTTGAAACGCTTCACGAATGCGCTGTGGTCATAGAAGCCGCAATCGAGCGCAATTTGTGTGATTCTCGCACCGCTATGCTTGAGCGATTCCATCGCCTGAAACAGTCGCACCTGTTCTACAAAAGCGTATGCCGTCCTGTTCAATCGCTGCTTGAACACACGCATGAAATGGCTCTCGGACATGTTGCACAGGCCAGACAAATCATGGATCGTGATCGGTTCAGAATAGTGCCGTGTGACATAATCGATCGCGGGAATCAAACGATTCAGTTCGGCCTGCTTCCCCATGACGTGATCGACCGGTTCGTTCAGCGTTACGAGGCCAATCACTTCGCCGCCTCGACCGCGAACCGGATACTTGCTGGAAAAGGACCATAGCGGGGACTGCGAGAAGAAGCATGTCAGATGCACTTCGTTCACGAGCGGCTTGCCATGAAGAAAAACGAGCAAGTCGTTCTGGCGAAAGCTCTCGGCAATCATCTTCGGGAACAGATCAAAGTCAGTCTTACCGATCACGTCTTCGGGCGACTCGCGATGGATTGCCCGCCGACTCGGCAGGCTCATGTAAACATAACGCGATTCCAGATCCTTAATCATAAACATTGCGCCCGGCAGCAACTGGAGCACGTCGAGGATCTGCGAAAACTCGCCAATTTGCTGAAAAAATGATCCCTGAAATGCTGTCTGCGTCATTGCGCCCTCCGGACACTACCCACGTTTCCAGATTTACTGAATGACAGGATATTACCATTTTAAAAGAGGCTCGTCATAGCGTTGATCGATGCCAACGACGAGAATGCACAAAAGAGAAACATATTTCCACTCACGAACGACTTTGCGTCACCAATACAACATTGAGAAACTGACGGCGGTAAAGTAAAGGACGTGTTGACGTCGCTTCCATGGAGCAAGGCAGTGATACAA
>JBDNFT010000896.1:0-3697 GCA_041689695.1 Planctomycetaceae bacterium
ACGTGATTGCCTTCAATAATATCATGATAAAATCAGGACTATTGAGACGATCTCTACGGCCGAAGTAGAGTCTTTCCGTTTTTTTCAGAATTTTGATTTTTCACGGTCCTCGGTCGAAATCATGCATCTGAACATCTCCCAGAATATGAAAATGAGCCAGCAAATGAAGCTGGCTCCGCGGATGATCCAATCCATGGAGATTCTGCAGTTGAACATGATGGCGCTCAACGAGCGGATCGAGCAGGAGCTGGTCGAGAACGTGACGCTTGAACGCGTCGAGCAAGAAAAAGATTCTCCGCCACCGGAACCAGACAACGCCGACTATTCGATTTCAAACGATGATCCACGCGAAATTCGGGAGCTGAAAAAGGACGTCGAAAATCGAGAATTGGTCGTCGGCAAAGAAGACAACAACGAATCCGATTTCGAACGACTGCTGGAAATTTCTTCGGACTGGTCGGAAGACAATGTCGGGTTCGGCGGCTCCAAGTCGTCGAATCAAATGAGCGACGACATGGATCGTCAAAACGACATGATGTCGAACATGGTCGCTCGACCGCAGTCACTTCAGGAGTACCTTCTGGAGCAATTTTCGTTCTTCAGTATTGATCATGTCCAACGGGAATTTGGCGAATACCTGATTCAGCATCTGGATCACAACGGTCGGATGCAAAGCATGCTGCCCGAAATCGCGCAGCAGTTCAACAGGATGTACGACTACAACCTGACAATGGAGCAAGCCGACGAAGTGCTGAAGTTGATTCAGCATCTTGATCCACCCGGCGTCGGGGCTCGCGACCATCGCGAGATGTTGCTGTTGCAGGTGGGCGAACATCTGCCGTTTCATGAAGTTGTGGAAGTTCTGATTCGCGATCACCTGGAAGACATCGCCTTCAACCGGCTGCCAGTCATTCAGAAAGCAACCGGTTATTCGATTGACCTGATCAAGGTCGGCATCGAACAAATCCAGTCGCTCAATCCCTATCCGGGGCGTGGCTTTGAGCAACGTCCCGCGCAGCGCGTGACGCCGGATCTTGCCATCGAAGAAGATATTGAAGGTCGCTACGTCGTGAAGCTGCTTGACGAATACGTTCCCGAACTGCGCATCAGTCCTCGCTATCAAAAGATGCTAAAGGAGAATCCAACGCAGGAAACTCGCGATTGGATAAAACGCAAAATTGAGTCCGCTCGATGGTTAATTGAATCCATCGAACAGCGTTACAACACACTACGAAAGGTCGCTCAGGAGATCGTGGATCATCAACACGAGTTTCTTGAGAAGGGGCCTGAGTTTATTCATCCGCTGAAGATGCAGCAGATCGCGGACCGCGTTGGCGTCCACGTCACGACCGTATCTCGGGCTGTGGATGAGAAGTGGATTCAGACTCATCGCGGTCTGTTTCCGCTGAAGCGATTCTTTGGCGGCGGCACTCAAACGGCCGACGGCGAAGAAGTGGCGTGGGACACGATTCGAATCAAGCTGCAGGAACTCATTGATGGCGAGGACAAGAAGGATCCTCTCAGCGATGACGCACTGGTCGATGCACTCGCGGCCGACGGCATCAAGCTGGCCCGACGAACGATTACCAAGTATCGCAAGCAGATGCAGATTCCAAGCTCGCGGCAGCGCCGAGAGTACTGACTCGCCAGCGTTTTGCGTTTTCCAAAGATCAGTCCGATCCGTCTGATCTGACCAATCAGACTGATCTTCTTTTGGTTCTACTGCACGCGATGAACTTCCAGCGACTGCATTGATGCTTCGGGATGTTCGCGTAACCATGTCGGATCAAACATGTCCAGCAGCGATACGGCGCTGGGGAAATAATAGATTCTATCCACGGGTCGCAAATGATCTGAATGCGACATCAGGTCTTCCCAGAAACCGTCAGTCCGCTTGGCATTCGGACCAAACACCAGGAATGTCGGCACGGTCGGGGGAGTGCCGTCAGGCCCGCGAAGATTGAGGTGACTGACGGGTGCAACCATGACGCCAGCTTGATGCAACTGAAACAACAAGGCCGGTTCACCGAAGACATAAATCACCATGCGAATTTGGCTGCGTTCTTCTGGTGTCGTAGAGGCCAGGTTGGCGTCTGCGTCGCGCGATGGGGATTCAGAGGCGCTTGCTTCGGCCTTTGCGGCGGCGGCAATCAACGCAGAAGGCGTGATAGAATTTGGATCGATTCCGGACGGCAGTTCATGCGTCGCGTTGTTCGCCCCATCAGCGTTCGCTCCCTCATCCAGCGCGTCGCGAACACAGGCCTCCGCGATGACATCAGCAGCGGAAACGATCGACCGCCGATCTTCGAAAAGTGATGACTGAAACAACTCTGAGCGTTGGACAAAGCCAAGTTCAAAGTTCTCATCGAACTGAAAGAACGACGCCAGCAGTGCCACCCCCAGCATTGTGGCAACGAGCCTCTGCCCCCAACTGAGTTTCGGAGCCGGCTCCCCAGTGCCTACAATACGACGGGCGACGCTGAGATTCGATTCCAGCCACCAACTAATGCCACCAGCGGCCGCCAGCCAGATCGCGGCCAGCAAGGGAAAGAACAGGCGGCTGTAGGGCGTATACATGGGCGTCGCCAACAACATCCCGGTGAACCATGCCAACGTGATGGAAAATCCCAGCGCGGGATCAATCGTCGGCGCGTTTTCCAGATCCGTTATGGAAAGAGGAATTGCACCTGTGGACGTGGGAGACACATCCCGCTGATTGCGGCGCGTCCATGCCCTCTGCAGAACTGGCCACAGATAGATGCCGCTGAGTCCCGCTAAGGAAATGCAGATCAGCATGAGCGGCGTGCGAAGGCGCATCGCGATCACGGACAGGGCAATTGCGGCGGCGGCAAATCGAAGGAGCAAGGCGAAGGGAGGAAGAGTCATCGCTACCGCAGAATCTGATTCACCGCCCGCAGTGTTCGATTTGATTGCCGCAGCGTTCCATGTGGAACGCCCCGATGTCCAGCGAAACAGGCCCGCGAGAAACAGTCCCAGCCCCAGCGACAATTGCCCAGTGTAGCCGTCGAGGAGAAACTGGTCTCGAAGCTGTTGAGCCATGTTCGCAGACCAGTTCGACCAGCCCGTCACGTACTTTTCGTGCGTCTCAGAAACGGCCTCGTAGCCGCCGACGGCCCGCAATTGCCACCACCACGGTGCGAAGGTTCCGAGGGCCACTGCGATCATCGTGGCGATGATGCCGACGAATCTAATGAACCCCATCGATCGACGTCCTTGCCAGATCCACCAGAAGCCGGCTCCGCTGCAAAGAATCGCAAGCGGTAGCCAGCCCGTGTATTTGGTCCACCACGCCAGACCGCACAAAAATCCTGCGATGGCGGCGCTCTTGAAGTTCTGTCGTGCAATTGCCTGCGTTCCGAATCCAACAGACATGACGATCCAAAACAAGCAGGCGACGTCGGTGAGTGCCATGCGGGAATAAAGAATATGGAAGTCGCTCATCGCCACCGTCGCCGCCATAAAGATCCCGGCAGACTTTCCGAACCAACTGCGAGCCAGCCACCACAATCCAAAAATGGTTGCAGTGCCGAGCAGTACGGACGGCAGGAACGCGGCATACGGAGCAAGGCCGGGAACCCAGGTCCAGCCTTCCATCATTGTGGAAAGCAGGGGCGGGGCGAACAGGTGGCGAGAAGGATAGGGCTCCCCGAATTGTGTGTCGTACCAAAGTGGTGAT
>JBDNFT010000897.1:0-5473 GCA_041689695.1 Planctomycetaceae bacterium
CCGCTGCAACCATTGCCTTTTGCCCGATCGTGATCCCAGAAAGAATCGTCGCTCCGGCACCAATGGAACAGCCAGACTTCAAAACGGTCTGTTCAAACTGTTTGGGCGGTTGTTTGCTTCGGGGAAACCGATCGTTTGTGAATGACGCATTGGGGCCTATAAAAACGTCGTCTTCGATTCGAAGCCCGTTCCACAATTGAACGCCGCTTTTGATCGTAACTCGATCACCAACCACGACATCGCCTTCAATGAAGCAATGTGAGCAAATGTTGCAGTCATCCCCAATGACAGCCCCCTCGCACAGAACGCTGTACTGCCAGATTCGTGTGGCAATCCCCACATGGACGGTCTTTACATCTGCAGTCGGGTGACGGAAATATTGATCTTCCATTTTTCGATTAGCCTTCTGAAAGAACGGATGGCCGAAAGCGATTTTTAAGCTTCAGGAATGGCTTCTCGAAGAACTCGTAGGACAGACTTGCGATACCAATTGTCACAATGAAGGACAGCAGAATCGTCGGAACCCTCTCCACAGCAGGCATTGGCTTTGTCCCGTCAATATCGAAAGCACCAATCACCAACATATGAAATACATATATGCCATACGAAATACGTCCAAGATAAGGAAGTGGCCTGAAGCTCAGAGCCTTGGTTAGCCAAGTTTTTCTGACCAGAGACGCAAGCAAAAACAGAAAGCCAAAATCCACGATCGTATATGCGTAAACCTGCTCCCATCCGCCGGTAGAGATATTCGGAAAAAACAACGCCAGTGATAGTAGAACAAGAGCGGAGATTTGCATCGTGACGGAAGACATACGTGAGACCACGGAATCGAACACGCCTGCACCAAGTGCTGTCCCAAGAATAATTGAGTCAAACCGAAACCAAAGTGCCCAAATGAAGGGATGTTTCATGCCAACGCAGACGCAGGCAAAGCGAATCGAAATCAGCACGACAATACCTGCCAAGACAAAACCGATTGCTGTTTTTTTCTTGTCGTTACGCAGTGCGATCAATGCCGGAACAACAAAAGGCACGATCAGATAAAACTGTTCCTCAAGGGAAATCGTCCAGAGATGTGAGCAGTAAGGCAGCCCCCCCCCATATCCATTTACGGCAACAATAAGGTTATTGATGAAGAGAAAGTGCGTCAGCACTTGTCCGAATAACTCAAGATTGAAGCCCGTCTGCCATACGGTACGAACTGCCATTGCTAGGACGAATGCAATAAACAAGGGCCAGATTCGAAGGGCTCTGCGGACAAAGAAGTTACCAACACTCATCTTGCCTGCGTTAAGAATTTCTAAGCGAACAATGGATGCTAGAAGGTATGAACTGAGCAAAAGAAACAGATCGACACCTACCCAACTGATCTCTTTCAGCCAAGACAAGGTCGGCAGCGGGGCACAGTGGTGCAGGAAAACCAAGGCTGCCGCGAAAAATCGCAAACCGTCCAGTTGCGGCAGATACGCTTTACATGGGAGCACCGTTTGATCTTGAGACTGACTCACGGCCTAAATCAAACTCTGCTCATTGGTGTGGCACTTCCATGTTAACTTTGGGGCAACAACCCCGGGCAACTGTGCATGATTTACTCCCAGTGACTCGTGCCCTACCTGAAATGTCACAACATTTGGTACGTGCACGAGAGCAATGCACTGTGATTCATCGATCGTAACGGATAACTGGTATTTTCCACTATTCAGTAGGAAGCTTGGTACAGTTACATCGACATTGTAATTCGCCCGCACCGAATCTCCGTTCGGTGTCAACGATCCACCGGTATGGAAAACCACAATCTGTTCCTCGGTGCACACTTCCAAGGTGAATCCAAGTCGCAGGCCAAGCTCGTGACAGTCAAACGCTAGTTGAATCTTTGCGCCAGTGGAAATTGAAATTGGCTTGTTGATGTCCACCGGCAATACTGCGACTCGCCGCAGCGAGACTGAGTCGCCGCCAGGTGCGGCCGATGGATCTTCCCACTCAATTTCTGCCGTGTCCGAACACGAAGTGCCAAGGTATTCCGATACCACTTTATAGGGCTCTCCGATTGCCTGACATTTCCCGTCTTGCATCCACAAGGCGGTGCTGGCCATATTTCGAATGTCGGTCATGTTGTGACTGACGAGCAGTACAGCGCATCCGTTTTTCAGCACATTACGCATGCGCTTCAGACACTTCAGCCGAAAATCCGCATCCCCAACGGCCAACACTTCGTCAACAATCAGCACCTCCGGACGAATGCATGTTGCGATTGCGAATCCAAGGCGAACACTCATTCCCGAACTGTAATTTCGGACGGGCGAATCAATTGCATGGGGAAGTTCAGCAAAGTCAATAATGTCATCGACAGCCTCCGAAATCTGCTGTTTTGACAGACCAAGGATGGCGCCGTTAACAGCAATGTTCTCTCGGCCCGTGAGGACAGGATTGAATCCAGCACCCAAAGCGATCAGCGCTCCCACCTGTCCACGGACCTTTATGAAGCCGTGGTCTGGCTTGATCAAACCATTGAGCATCTTCAGTAGCGTCGTTTTTCCAGCACCATTTCTCCCAATCAGGCCAAGACACTCACCACGCTTAATCTCAAATGAGATGTCTCGATTGGCCCAAAACTCTCCGTTTCGCAACGATTCCGTCTCTCGACGGATCATTGGCTGGCGACGGCGGAACAGATCTCTTGCTGAATCCAGTACGCCATACCAAAGGCTTTTTTTAAGGTCGCGACAGAATTTCTTCCCAACACCATCACATCGAATCATGACATCATCGTTCATTTCACATCCCCATCCGTTCGATTAGATGCGGGAGTACAACTCGAAATGCCAAGATGCCAGCAAACAGCACAATGGCTGCAATCATTGTCGTAACCAGAAACGGCAGCAAAAATGTGGAATGGCCGAGTGTCAACCAGTCCCGCGTTACCATCACCACTGCAGTCATTGGATTCCACTGAATGATCGTACTTGCCCAGCCTGATGTTGGAGGCGGATAAACCACTGGCGTGAGATACATGCCAAAGCTAATCACAGTCCCCACCAACCGACTGACGTCTGAATACAGTGAACCCAGAGGAATCATCAGAAAACCAATCGCAGCACCTATCAACCCGGCCGCAGCCAAGCCGACAGGAAACAGCCAGAACGTGCTTGCCGGGACAATCTTCAATGCCATAAAAACCGGCACAAGGACAATCATGCGGATCAGCAATTCAAAGACGATTTTGCTCATCCCTGCCAAAATGAAGGCTTCCGGCGGGACTTTCAGTTTCATGAAAATCGATTGGCCCGCCTGAAAGGATGCCAGCGGTTGACCGACTGCCGAGGTGAACACGCCCCAGATCATCGTTCCCAGCATCACATAGGCAGGATACGGGATGGGCGTTTCTGCAACCTGAATCACCTGTGTCGAGTTTAGAAACATCCAGACGACTGTAGTTGAAATCACAGGCACAAATAGCCAGATGTATCCAAAGTAACTTTGCCGGTACTGAGCTTTCAAATCTCGTGTAAATAGGATCCAGGTAAGTTCCCTACAACGCCACAAGTCGCTGAAGATTTCGCCGATCAGCTTGCCTGGATGAGCAAGCGGAGATGCGGGCGAATAAATAACGACAGGCAGTTCAGCACAGTCGGAATTGGAAGTTGTGAGTGGGAAGTTAGCAGTGGACATGAGGGCGGAGTCGTCAGTCGTCAGGGGAACGCGAAAGGCGTTTTTTTAAAGTGTGCTTGGTTCTTGGTGCAAAGGAATGTGTGCTTGGTGCGTCGTTCTTAGTTCTTGGTTGGCAGGAATCGCAGAGTTGAGGTTACTACTACTTCTATTCGCCCTTCCCGCTTCGTTGCTTTTTGATTTCAGCCACGATCTCGGCGACCGTTGGGTTCCCAATGATGGCATCTCGTTCCTGGGTATAGTCTCCCGACCCGACGGTACACTGGTTAATGAATCGAGCTGTATTCACTGGGCCCAGCTCTCTAGTGAGGATCGCAAATGCCGTCGTGGTGATTGTTGCCACGGATTCCGTTTTGGTTGTCATCAGAACAACTCCTTCACAAGTTCCAGCGGAGATCAGAGTCCATTGCGAGTATTGATTTGGGCGGAATCGTAGAAGGTCGAGTTCTTCGTGCTTCGTGCTTGGTGCTTGGTGCATCACGGCTTCCTCCGTGAACTCCGTGTTCTCCGTGGTGACGACTGCGATTGAATTTTTAAACCACCAATCACACGAATGAAAGCAAGCTGAACATCAAGATTCATTTCAGGTGCGTTTGTCTCTGTGCACTCCGTGTTCTCCGTGGTGCAATCTGCGATTCAATTCACAATGAGCTCAACAATTGCGAGATTTTAATGAGCGGCGGAAATTTCGGTTGCCGATTTGGGACAAATCGGCCTACGACGAACTCCGTGTTCTTCGTGGTGAAGACTGTGATTTGTTTTTTTACCACGGAGGGCACGGAGTTCACGGAGAAGGCAGAAACGCAGAGTCTTCAGTTTCCAGTTGCTGACGACTGATTACTGGCGACTGAATACTGCCTTGATTTCTACTCGTTGCTTCCAAAGAGCCGTTTTACATTTTCCAGAATCTCGGGCTCTTCTTTGAGTTCAGCCAGCGGTTGAAGTTCTTCTGGAATCAGCGGCCGATTGAGTCGTATCCCTTGCCGGATGATGACTTTCTCCACATCGATCCAGTCTTGTGGCCGGCTGAAGCCGAGAGTCCACTGCATGCTCTCTAAAGCGTCGTGTGCGCGGACTTCGTTCCTGTGGGTGACCAGCAGTTTGCTGACACTTTCTGGCGGGTTGCTAGCGGTCCCAAAACAATGGGTTGTTCTGGCCAGCCTCACGGCGGAGCGTAACGAGTACACTGCTGCGTGACATCTGTTTTTCGCCCGATGCTTAGCCAAATTGTCCGCTTTGGATCAAGCGATCGTTGCGAGGGAGCGTACTTCGCGAGGGAAGCGTTTGCTCAGACTATTTGGAGATTTGCCAGGAAACGAACGCATCTCTTCGCCAGCTAACCCAAAATGCCCCGGCAGTTCGAACGTTGAGAAAAATCAACAGTTGATTCAATGAATTGTGCCAAGTTCTGCTTGCACTGCATCAATCGTTACGAAGTCGCCACTGCTTCAGCCATTCAGTCCGAAACACGGATCGAGTCTCCAGGTGCAGATCGACGATCTGCTGCAGTTGCTGTTCACTGATTTTCTGCGTGTCTGTCGCAAATACCTGGCACTGACGCAGGTTGGCTACACTGCTGATTCGCCGCTGCTGGTCATTGAATCTGGAGGAAAACCTGTCAGTGAAGTCGAGTTTCATGGAGCGTTGTTGTTCATAGGCCGCGGCATCCACCGGGTCGCCATCATCAAAAAACAAAGAGAACACCAGGACTGCTTCGGTGTCCCTGTGTGAAAGTCGGGCAACAATGTAAGGCCAGTCCTGTCCGTCAGTCAGCGTGGAATCAGCATGCCGATCATATACTTTC
>JBDNFT010000898.1:0-2502 GCA_041689695.1 Planctomycetaceae bacterium
TCGTCTTCGTCGATATTTGGCCCGCTGTCGCCTGACAACCGGACATCACTACCAGACGTCGCAAGACCTCGAATTTCGTCATCCCCAAACAACGAATCATCGAAGAACAGACGCACGTCGCTGTCCGACGATGAAAGATCGTCTGCCTCAGGCTCTTCAAGAACCGAGGATGACGAATCGCTTGTGATAATCGGGAAGTCCGGCGACGAGTCTGTCTGACGACTTCGCTGGAATTCATCGACGTCCTGCTCCCGGAACTTCCAACTGCCTCGGTCTGCAAATCCCCGGATGTCGCCTTGCTCGCGAACCTTCATGAGTTGCTCGGTTGTCATGCCAAGCAGGCCAGCGGCTTCTTCGAGGCTGAGATATTTCTTTGCCATGTTTTCCAATACTCCCAGGAGGGGGACGTCCGTGCGAAAATGGTGGTGTCAGCATCCATCAGCCGGTTATTGTCGTCAGAAGTCACCGTCGCCGCCCAAACGAAAGGCATGACGACAATGTTCAATACACAATATCCTGCGCAGTTTGACTCATCAGTCAAATTCTAAAACGGTACCCCGCAGATGCAAGTCGTTTGTTGCGATCACGCAACGAGTTGCACCGGTTATATCGCGCTGGGTTCTGCTGCCGCCGATCCGTTGAGGCGTCACATTCGTCAGGAACGATACACTGCATACGGGTGGCCAGATGTCAACAAACCGCAAAAACGGTCCACGCGAACGGCTATCCCGTGCTCTCCTATGGGGGAGCTTCGGCGTCTGATCCACAAGGTCTTCAGGAAAACCCTATTAGCCAGAACCGGAAACAAATAAGCCTCTTTCCCATCCGAAACAAGCAATTCAAGCGCTACGACTCATACTCAATTGGCGACTTCGACGCATGACAAACAGCCCGCCAATGATCAGAGCGCCCCCCAGGGCCTGCGTAGTGTTGATTGTTTCTCCCAGCCAAATCCAGGCGGCCGCCATCGCCACGATGGGTGTCAAATTCTGGATCATGGCCGCCTGAGCCGCACCGGCATGCTTGACGCCATAGCTCCACATCGCAAGCGCCAGACCTGTCGACAGCGTTCCAGAATAGATAACACAGGCGATCATAGACGGGGCTTTCATCGCGGCAATTGAATCTGGTATTGAGCCTGCCCCCATCCAAAGGGCAATCACAATATGAAACGGCAATCCCATCGTTGCGGAACATGCGGAGAGTTGAATCGGAGAAATTTTTCCTAACAGCGTACGACTGAAAACAGTTCCGCCCGCCCAGGCAAGTGCCGCCGACAACGCAAACAAATTGCCAATGAACCGCGTTGCCGCCGCGCGGGATTCTGGTATTGCTCCGCTATCGACCGCGATTTCGGTCGCGGACAGTTCCAATGAAGCGTGTGACGTTGTGGTTGGCGATGCAGTCGGAGGAGGCGCTTTATGCAGCGTTACGATCATGGTTCCGGCGAACGCGATGATTAGCCCGATCCATGCCATCATCGGCAAAAATTCTTTCAAAAAGAATCTCGCACCAATCGCTGTCCACATCGGTACGGTCGCCATAATCAGCGCGACGTCCGCGGACGTGGCACGAGCGATCGCAAGCAGAAACAGAAACTGGTACGCCACGGAAACAATGGAGGCGTAGATGAAAACATCACGCTTCGACAATGTTCCGGACGGCTTGATGCCCCGCAGGAATTCGCGTCTGGCGAAATACATCAGCACCACGGATGAAATCACCAGGCGAACTGCGTTGAATGCGTAGGCATCAATTCGATTCAAGGCGACTTTCATGATGGGTATATTTACACCCCAGATAATCGCCACCAGCAACAATGACATGTCGGCCAGCCATAAATATCGCGCTGCGGCTGTAGTTGACTGCGAAGTAGTCTGAGCATTCATAGAATTATCGGTGATTGTGAATTGATGTCACTCGATTCGTAGAATCAACTACGACTTATCGAATTTCGCAGCAGGATAGGTGAAACCTGCCGCCATGACGCTCCCCAACTGTTTGGCGTTCGCGCAGAATACGGAGAGTTCCCGGCTTTGGCCCGGTTGGCAATTGGACCGCAGACGATTTTGGAGATCGAGAATGAAAACGTTAAGTCGAATAGTGAATCTTTGTCTGGCTGTGGCTTTGAGTTCATGTGCCTGTAGCGTTAAAGCATTTGCTGACGACTGGCCTCAATGGATGGGGCCACAACGTGACAACGTCTGGCGTGAAACGGGTATCGTTGAAAAGTTTCCGGAAGGTGGTCCGAAAATACTTTGGAGAACGCCGATTGCCGGAGGCTATTCCGGACCGGCCGTCGCGGGTGGCAAGGTGTACGTCACCGACTATGTCACGTCTGACGACGTCAAAGTTGACAATTTCGATCGTAAAGAATTTACCGGCGAAGAACGGATTCAGTGCCTGGATGAATCAACTGGAAAAGTGCTCTGGTCGCACAAGTATCCCGTCAAATACGCGATCTCGTATCCGTCCGGTCCTCGCTGCACTCCGAACGTTGAA
>JBDNFT010000899.1:0-4605 GCA_041689695.1 Planctomycetaceae bacterium
AACAACTCGAGGACATGTGCACTGGGTTGTCACGGAATATGGCTCCGTTAATCTGCACGGGTTATCGCTGCGTCAGCGGGGCCAGAAATTGATTTCAATTGCACATCCGGATTTTCGCGGTGAACTGCGAAAACAGTTTGCTTCGATTCGACATTACTCTCTCGGATAACTCGAATGGTGACTGATCAGGCGAACCAGTTGAAGCTACTTTCGGCAACACGATTTGTGGAAGGCATGTCGAGCGATCATGTGCAGTGTCTCTGCCGTGCGTCGCGACTTCTCAGATTGCCAGCCGGTGCAATGCTGTTTAATGAAGGTTCCATTGAGGATGAGGTTTTCGTCATCTCATCGGGGCATATCAGACTGTCCATGAACGCGCCGGGCCGTGGTGAGGTGCCGTTTCTGACGGCCGGGCCGGGCGAACTCGTGGGCTGGTCCGGCTTGATCGGAAATGGACGCATGACGGCAACCGCAGAAGCAGTTGACGACACCACACTGATTGCGATGTCCGGGAAAAAACTACTGGAGATTTGTGATCACCAGAAAGACCTGGGTTACGTACTGCTGCAGCGCATGGCTCAGGTCTTATCGAAGCGACTCTTATCGACACGGCTGCAGCTGCTGGATTTGTACTCGAATGAACGACCATCAAAGTAGACCTCACTCTCCGAGTGAGGCAGGCCGTTGATCAGATTTCCAAACAGCTTGATACGACCGACATTCGTGATCTGCTGATGAACAATCTTCGCCATCCGCGATGGGAGGAAGTCGCCAATCGATGCCTGTCGTGTACGAATCGCACGATGGTGTGTCCGACGTGTTTCTGCTCTTCCGTGACCGAGGTGCCTGATCTGACTGGCGACCACGTTGATCGCGAACGCAACTGGGACTCGTGCTTCAATATCGCCTTCAGCTACATGAACGGAAGCCCCACGCGGAATAGTGTGGAAAGCCGATATCGGCAGTGGATGACACACAAGCTTGCGACGTGGCACGATCAATTCGGCTCGTCCGGCTGCGTCGGCTGCGTCGGCTGCATCACGTGGTGTCCGGTCGGCATCGACCTGACAGTGGAAGTTGCGGCAATTCGTGCGTCCCAAGAAATCGCGTCTCACGAAATCGCGCTCGAGAAAGCAGCCTTCATAAGTTCAAACGATCAAGAGGGCGAGACATGAAACCCGCCACGACAGCTCATCCTCACAATCCATGGCTGGCGCACACGGTACGGATTTCACGCATGGCGGCGGCAACCCCGGGCGTCTTCCTGTGCGAACTGGAGTTTGAAGATCCGCACACGGCGACAGAATACTCCTTTGCTCCCGGCCAGTTCAACATGCTGTACCTACCGGGGCTGGGTGAGATTGCAATCTGATCATCGGTGCGCGTGAGCCATCGGGGCTGTTGTATGAACAAGAATATGACGCCTGGCATGATCAGGGCCTGAATGTGCATGTGACCGTCGATCGCGCGGATAATCACCGGCACGGGGCGATCGGAATGGTGACCAATGTGCTGGATCGACTCTGGCTGCGACATCCGGAGAACACACTAATGATGACGTGCGAACCGGAAGTCATGATGTGGTATTCGGTGCGGATGGCGATCCGTCGCGGCCTCAGTCCTGAGTCCCTCTACGTTTCGCTCGAACGCAATATGAACTGCGCGATCGGCCTGTGTGGACATTGCCAGTTTGGGCCACAGTTCATTAGCAAGGACGGACCAATTTTTCGCTACGATCGCGTCGCTTCCATTTTGAAGGTGGATGACCTGTGACTGATTCCACGACTCTGCCAAATCCGCCCGGCGCGGAAAGTTCCACGGTTGCGGGGCGACCGCGTCCCAGACTTGCCGTATTCAAGTTCGCGTCCTGCGATGGGTGCCAGTTGTCGCTGCTGGACTGCGAGGACGAGTTACTCGCAGTCGCCAGCGCCGTCGAGATTGCGTATTTCCCGGAGGCCAGCAGTCGCATGGAACCCGGCCCGTACGACGTCACGCTGGTTGAAGGATCGATCACGACTCCGCACGATGCCCAGCGAATTCAGGAAATTCGTCGGATTTCACGCACGGTCGTGACCATTGGAGCGTGTGCCACGGCTGGCGGCATCCAGTCGTTGAAAAACTGGGCCGATCACGAAGACTATCTGCGATGTGTCTACGCCAGCCCCGAATACATTTCAACACTCGCCACATCGACGCCGATCGCGGATCACATCAAGGTCGATTTCGAACTGCGAGGATGTCCGATCAGCCGACACCAGCTTCTCGAAGTCATCGGAGCACTCGTCAGTGGCCGACGACCGCGCCTGGCCTCCCATTCCGTTTGTCTGGACTGCAAACGAAAAGGCACCGTGTGTGTCGAAGTGGCGCAGGGGATTCCGTGCCTTGGACCGGTGACACATTCCGGCTGCGGAGCGATTTGTCCAAGCTATGACCGAGGCTGCTATGAGTGTTTCGGTCCTGCGGCTCAGTCCAACTGTCACAGTCTAACGGATCAGCTTCTCAACTCAGGCACTGCCGCTGAAACACTGCTGCCGCTGTTGCGAAACTTCAACGCCTCCGCGCCGGAATTTCGCGAAGCATCCAATCGAGTCGCCTCTATGGCTGCTCACAGCCATAAAGAGTCTGGAATCGCGGCTGAAACAGACTGCATCAAGGAATTTCGCCATGAGTGAAACTCGAACGATCAAAGTCGAAGCGTTGACCCGCGTCGAGGGTGAAGGCGGCCTGCATGTGCGGCTCAACGGCAACACCGTCGAAGAAGTGCAGTTGTCGATCTATGAACCGCCTCGATTCTTCGAAGGATTCCTGCGAGGCCGTCCGCTGGAAGAGGTTCCGGACATCACCGCCAGAATCTGCGGCATCTGCCCGGTGGCCTACCAAATGAGCGCCGTCCATGCCCTGGAGCAAGCGTTGGGCGTATCGATCAGTCCCGAGATTCGGCGACTACGGCGGCTGCTGTACTGCGGCGAGTGGATTGAAAGTCACGGACTGCACATGCATCTGCTGCAGGCTCTGGCCGGCCGGGCCATTCATCCGATTAACGTGGCGGTAGGAGGCTTTTATCGGGCTCCGAAGAAAGAGGAACTGCGGAAGCTGATTCCCGCGTTCGAATGGGGACTGCAGGCTGCGATCGATGCGACGCGCTGGGTGGCCGGTTTCGACTTTCCGGACTTTGATCGCAACTATGAAATGATCTCCGTCTGTCACCCGGACGAGTATCCGATGAACCAAGGCCGCATCGTCCCGACGTCCGGCTTGTCGATTGACGTTTCTGAGTATGAGCAGATGTTTGCGGAGTATCATGTGGCTCACAGCACCGCTTTGCATTCTCACAGGACCTCGGATCATTCCAGCTATCATGTCGGTCCTCTCGCACGGGTGAATCTGAATCGCGAAAAGCTGTGTGAGAACGCTCGTCGAGTCGCAGATGATATTGGCTTCACAACTCCGTGCTTCAATCCGTTTCAGGCGATTATCGCCCGCAGCCTTGAAGTCATTCATGCGTGCGATGAAGCACTGACTATCCTGCGCGAGTACAAGCCTTTCAAGCCGTCACGCATTCCGTACCAGCACCGCGCGGGCGAAGGTTGGGCGGCGACGGAGGCTCCACGAGGCTTGATCTACCATCGTTATCAGGTGGACGATCAAGGCAAAGTCGAACTGGCGAAAATCGTTCCTCCGACTTCGCAGAACCAAAGGCAAATCGAGCTGGATCTGATTGACTGGCTGCCACGCGTCCTCTGCGATGACGATCAGCATACGGCGGATGAATGCGAACGTCTGATTCGCAGTTATGATCCTTGCATCAGTTGTTCGACGCACTTTCTGAAGTTGACTTTGGATCGGCGCGAATCGCGCGACGGAGGCCCGTGATGAGTGATGAAACCCGAGAGACGGCATTGCAGGCGGTGAATAAGTTGATTTCGGAATTGAGTTTGTCACATGCATGAAGAATCTCTGATTCGATCACTGCTGCGGCAGGTGAAGGAATTGGCTCAACAACATGACTCCCATGCCGTCGAAGTCATTGAAGTGGAAGTCGGCCCGTTGAGCGGCGTCGAACCGTTGTTACTACAGGACGCGTTCGAGCGGCTTAAAGCCGAGTTCTCGTGGCCGCGTGCAGAGCTCTGTGTGTTGCAGGTGGGACTTGATGTTTTATGCACAAGCTGTCAAAGCGAATCACAGCTTCAGAATTTTCATTTCGTCTGTCGTGACTGTGGCTCCACATCACTCCAGATACTTCGCGGAGATGCATTTCGACTGCTGAATGGCAGCATGGAGATTGATGATTCAGTAACGGGATGCGCGAACCCGGATTGCAGGTTTTGAAGTTGCGCTATTCGAAATTCTGGGCGATGAACTGGTGGAAAAGAAAGGCAATTATCATAACCCGACGCGTCAGCGAGGGATACGTGAGCACGCAGCAGAACAGCCTAAACTCAGTCCCGCACTGACGTTTCGGGTTTCCAAAAGGAACAATGGCGCGCTTAGTCACTGGGATTTAGGATACGAGCTTCCAATAGATTCAGGAGTATTATTCGTTTTTTTTTTGAGCGGGCTTTTTTCATGACGCCGTGCCGCTGCTGAGATGCGAGCTGGCTTGCG
>JBDNFT010000900.1:0-4009 GCA_041689695.1 Planctomycetaceae bacterium
CCGGGGACATGCCGATCCAGTCGATCTTCGCAGCGATCGGTTCGATCGCCGTGCCGATGTATTTGGTTCTGGAATTCGTGATCAGATAACAGACGCCGCGAGCGACCTGCAGTGTCCCGAGCGTCACGATAAACGAAGGAAGTTTCAGCGACACCACGACGGCACCGTTGATCATTCCGCAGGCGATTGCTGCCATCAACGCGACCAGCATTGACGTCGCAAGTCCCCAGTGGTGATCGACCATCAGGATTCCGACGAGCGATCCCGTCAACGCCATCACTGAACCAACAGACAAATCGATGCCGCCGGAGATCAGGACGATTATCATTCCAGCAGCAACAACGGTCAAAGCTGGAATTTGATTGAGCACTGCCGTGAAAGTAGCGGCGCTTAGAAACCGTTGCTGCAGCAGGCTGAAAACGACGATCTCAACCACCAGCGCTGCAATCAGGCCAGAAGAATTGGCCAGCGATTTCAGGACGACGCTGCGATAGGTGCGGGGCGGTTGCGAGGTCATACTAGCCTCACACGCATTCGGCTTACACAAGGCGGATCATCGAATGAAATCGTGTTGTTCATTTGAAACTGACAGAGTGTGAATGCGTTTCTACCTGCCTTCACGCAGTCGGTCGCCAAGGAAGTTGTCCAGTTCCGGGATCGCGTAAATCTTGCTGACAGTTTCATTCAGTTCGTACGGCACCCGATGGAATTCTACAAGGTCGCCATCGACTGTGACATACGATGACCTTGGGTCGTTGTTGCGAGGTTGCCCAACAGAGCCGACGTTGATCATCACCTTTTGCTTCGTCAGTTTGTACTTGAAGTCAATTTCTTCAGGAGCAAAGAACTCCAGCGTATCAGTGAAGACGCCTGGAATGTGCGTGTGTCCCTGAAAGCAATACTGATCAATCAGTGCAAAGATTTTTTCCATCTTGACCTGATTGTAGATGTCGTCCGGAAAGACGTATTCATTCAGTGGATTGCGAGCCGACCCATGCACATACATGGTCTTGGTTTCGTCGTCACGAAAGCGGCGATTGAGTTCTCCCAGGAAGTCCCAGCGTTTTTCCGCCTTCGGACCGACACCCTGTTCAAGCACAGATCGAGTCCAGAAGATCGCACGTTCTGCGCCGGCGTTAAAGCCTTCGGGATCAAACAAAGCGGCCTGATCATGATTGCCCAGCAGGCTCATATCAAGTTCCATGACCAGATCGATGCACTCAGCCGGATTGGGACCGTAGCCCACAATATCCCCAAGGCAATAGATCTCAGTCACACCCTTCTTGCGGATGTCTGCAAGAACGGCTGTCAAGGCTTCCAGGTTTCCGTGAATGTCACTAATCAGGGCTCTCAACGACTTCATCCCGGCTTAAAAACTACTGAATCTACAGACAACGTTAGTTGCTAAGATCGAACGTTAATCGTCGATTCGGAAGAGTGAAAGTAGGTTCTTGCCAATTTAAGGCAGATTTCACTGGTTCAACCCAACATGGCTGCAAAAATATAATGAACAGGAATTCGGTATCTGTGGATTGTTACAAAACCGCGACCGAACGCAATCCCTGGCCAAAGTCCCGCCCAAGGTTACACGTTGCGCGATTGGTTTCTCTTGTGCAAACTGACCGCATTCTCTTCAAGCCGGGGAATCATGCGGCAAGAACTTCTTGACACATTCCGGCAACCCGGTATCTTCATAGTCGTGTGCCCGTCGGACTTCGTTCAAATTGCCTGAATTTTCGTTACGATTCTTGCAATCCTGCAAATTTGGTGTCCGTTCGCGTAGTTTGTTAGGAAAATTACCTCCCCTGCGACAAGCTCCGGCAAAAACTGCCAGAACTTCTTTGATGGGAGTGTCGTGGGCACTCTGAGTAGACGATGGTAGGAACGTTCTGTTCTGACGTTCATGTAGAGAGCTGAATCCGTAATATCTGCAGTGTTTGCGTTCCTTGCTTACAAAAACGCCGGCGAGAAGTTGGCTTAGGGGCAATTCGATGGCTTCAAAAGACAGTAATGGCCTTGTTATATCGCTCTCGATTTTTGTGTTGCTCACAATCGGACTTGGCGTTGCATGGTACATGACCTGGGCTCACAGCGCAGATGTTCAGCGACAGTTGGCAACAGCGCAGGCAGATAAGACAAAGGCCGATGGGGATCTGCGAAACGTCCTGGTCGAGCGTCAAGCTTTGCAGGACCTGGTCGGGAATGCTGGCGAGACTGACGAAGTTGTCAAAGCCGTCAAAGAAGAGATTGCTAAGCGAGCAAGTGATGGATCATCCAGTGCACGGCCTTTACAGGCTGCTATGATCAAGGCGGCCACGGATCGTGATATCAGTACCGCTGCTGCAACTGAACGGCAGATCCTTGTGGAAACAAAAGCCAAAGAACTTGCTGACGCAAATGCGAAGCACGAAAACACGATGAAATCCCTGCAGGCACAGGTCGCAGAGAAAGAAGACGAACTGCGAAAGAAAGAAGCCTTGCACGGCGAGCAGTTGAGTGCCCGAGAAAAACAGATTGAAGATCTTCGCGAAGATCTTCGTGAAGAGCAGGAAAAATACACAACGCTGCAGACTCAGACTTCACGTCTAATCGATGAACTCGAAAACGACATTAGCGAAAAACGTGAAGCTCTGATCGTGTTGACTCAGAAAGCGCAAGAACTCGAAGACCTGAGTTTCGAGCGTGAAGACGGTCGTTTGGTGTTTGTTGACCAGAGTTCACTTACGGGTTCAATTGACCTTGGCAGCCGCGATGAGTTGCGTGTGGGAACAACATTTTCCGTCTACAAGAAAAACAATAGTGGCGTGGGCCGCCGCAGCACGGAAGATATCGAAGGCAAGATAGAAGTTATCAAGATCACAGGCGACCACGGTGCAGTGGTGCGAATTGTGGATCAGCTTGCCGGGAATCCGCTGGCGAAAGACGATCCAATCTATTCGCCAATTTTCTCTTCCGGGCAGAAGCTGGAAGTGGCAGTCGCTGGACTGCTTGATTTCGACGGCAATCCTGGCGGTGACCGTGATGAGTTTATTCGACTTATCACCGGCGCAAACGCGCACGTTACCGTTCAGATCAGCGACGAAGCAAAACTGGTCGATCAGGATCTGAATGAACTCACAGAAGCTGATCCAATCGGCACGTTGATGAATGAAAAAACACGGTTCCTGATCATCGGTGATCTTGGTGAAGGAAATCTAACTCAGGACACCGTTAAGCAAGCGTTGTATCAGAAGATGCAGCAGCACGCGGCTCGTATGAGGAAAGCGGCTCTGAATCACGGCATTCGTGTTGTGAGCTTGTCGAGCTTCCTGGAGTACATCGGGTACTCTCGCAAGAACATCGCGTTTACTAACGGCAATGTGTTTCCGGGATTCCTGAACAATGGCGCGCTCAGTTCAACGATAACATCCGAGCCTCGTCGGGCGTCATCCATGGGCGCTGTTTCTGGTCTCTATGCAAACCCTAAAGATAGACGCCAGCCGCCAGCATCCAACGGTGCCACAAGTGGACTCTTCAAGACTTCCAACAGCGACTAATTGGACGTCGCCTGTTTTTCTGAGTTGAACGGGCGGGCTATAGTCGGGTTTCCGCAGTCAGAACACTGTAGAGCCCGAGGCTGGCGACCCACGCCACTTAAAAGTAGCAGGCACACTCCGTGTGCGGTCCGCCAATGCGTTTGTGTATTCTAAGGCTGCGGCACTTGGAAAGTGCCTGCTACTTTGCTCGCAGATATGGCAACGTGGCGTTTTCTGTGAAACACGGCCAATCACAGAGGGAAAAACTTGCCGCAACAGGATAAACTGCAACTGTAGATTGCATCCTGTTTCTGTTGGTGAGTTCAATATGTATACGCTGCGCATGGCAAAGCGGATGATGTTCGAAACGAACAAGCGTCTGCTCTGGAAGCTCGTCTGGAACCTGGGCGTCAAAGGTTCGCTCTCGGTCTTCAAACATCGACGACGCATGAAGAAAGGTCAGTTCTTCCCGCCGTTCCTGTATATTTCTATCA
>JBDNFT010000901.1:0-2139 GCA_041689695.1 Planctomycetaceae bacterium
AAGGTGCAGATCTGTGTTGCGGCAACTCTCGTCTGTCTGCTGCCCGGGATTCTGCTGAGTTTCGTAACTCCACCGTCGATTCGTAGTCTGGTCAAGGATGCGAATGACGTCGGCCGCGTGTCCGGCCGCATTTTCGCATGGGGTACTTTGGGAAGTCTGATCGGCAACTATCTGACGGGCTTCGTTCTGATCGCCTTTCTGGGAGTTCAGTCGATTGTGCTGATGTGCAGCGGCTCGCTAATGATTCTCACAGTACTACTGCTGATTGTTCGGCGATACCAGCCGAGTTTCAACCTGACGCAGCCATCTGTCCTGACGCAGCCATCTGTCAGTGCGACAGTCAGTGCCACAGTCAGTGTTCGAAGTCCACAGAGCATTGCCGGTGATACCAGCGTTTGTGATCCAGCATGGTATCGACGGGCTCTGCTTATCGTGATCGCCTGCAGTTTCACTTCAGGAGCATTAGAAGGCGCGGCCTTCCGGATTCTGGCACCGCTCGTTGGTGTTTCGATGTTTCTTTCCGCTGGAGTTATAGGTGTTATCCTGGCCGGCATGGCATTGGGGAATTTCCTTGGCGGACACCTCGCAACACGCCATGGTTCTCATGCGATGTTGAAAAATTCGCTGCTGGCCTGTGCGGCCGGGACTCTGGCCGTGGCTCCGTTCTGGAAAATATGTGTCAGCACTCAAATCTTCCAGTCGATGCCATTGATCGCTCAAATCATTGCGTGGTCATTCACTTTGTTTTTCCTGCCCGCGTTGGCGCTCGGAACAATCACACCACAGGTAATCCGACTTTCGGTTACTGATGTCCGACGAGCCGCCTCGATTTCAGGCCACTTGTACGCATGGTCTACTGTGGGGTGCATTGCTGGGATTCTGTCCGCCTCATGGTTTCTGATTGAGACTCTGGGCGCCATCAGGACGAGCCTGTTTTGCGGTATGGTTCCGCTCGTTCTGATCGCTATGCTCCGAACCGCGTCCACGAAGAGCAGCACCTCCGAGAATCGTATGATGGCCCCAGCTTTAGTCGTGACTGCAGTCTTTCTTTTTTGTTTGTGCAAGTCTCCCTATGACCGCGAGAGTCGCTATTTTAGTTTGGCTGTCACCGACGATGTCATCGATCAACGTGAAGTAAAAATGCTGGTTCTGGATCGTCTGGTGCATTCCGCAATTGACTTGAAAGATCCCTCTTTTCTGCACTACCCGCACGAACGCATTCAAGGTGATCTCACTCGCTCAGCAGCCGCCGAAGCCAGAAGCCATCACCGATCTCCGCGAGTTCTGGTCATCGGTGGCGGAGGCTACTCGTTTCCTCGCTGGATCGAATCTCAGCCGGATCTTTCAGATGTCGAAATTGATGTGGTGGAGATTGACCCGGCTGTGACTGAGATCGCCTATGATCAACTGGGCTTATCGCGTGCGACACGCATTGTTTCCATCAACATGGACGGTCGACAATTCGTCAAGTCAGCACCGGCTGCATCATATGATCTGGTCATTCAGGATGCCGTCAACGATTTTTCCGTTCCTTATCATTTGCTGACGGCCGAATACAATTCCCTGATCTCGCGACTGTTGCGGCCTGACGGTGTGTATCTGCTGACTGTCATCGATGCGATGGATTCTGCTCGATTTTTGACCTCTGCCGTACGGACAATGCAGAGCTCGTTCGCCGATACCAGACTGCTGGCTCCAAAGGAAACCGCAATGATCACGGGACGCAGTGTCTACGTGATCGCAGGCAGACCACTGGATCCTGAATCAACGCAGCATGGTGCAGACGACTCACTGGCATGGTGGAATCAGCGTTCAGTCGCCCACGTCTATCCAAAGCAGCAAGTTCAGGAAATGCTGACTCGTGGAAAGTTGACTTCACCCGTCTTGACAGACGACTACGCACCCGTGGATCTTCTGATGACAAGCCACTTCCTGGACAGCGTTAGATAAAGATTGATCAATGCGTGAAACGCTTTCTTATTCTCGAACCAACGGCGAGGCGTTCCGTCGCTGACGGGCCTCACTGACCAGCCTCCCCTTCGCATCGACCAATTGATGGCTCAGGATTTGAAGTGCGCAACTTCAAGATTGTCGGTCGGGGTTCCAGAGTTCCAGAGTTCCAGAGTTCCAGAGTTCCAG
>JBDNFT010000902.1:0-3424 GCA_041689695.1 Planctomycetaceae bacterium
ATCGTTTGACCATTTGTAGTCTGGATCAGCGTCGATGGTTTTGACGATGCCTTCGATCGCTTTCGGAATCGACCCTTGAGGAACCTGCGTCAAAAACACTACGTGACCAGGTTCGCCAAAACCAGGCTGTTCAGCGAGCAGCGTCGGCATCGCTGGATCGACTTTGCACAATGCCTGATAAAGTTCGCCGATGCGGTCGTCCCAGTTCGTGTCCTGTTTCAGGCTGTACTTGCGAATCTTGATGTCGATTCCAATCAACGCTTTTGCCGTTGTGACACTTTCTTCATGAGAACGTTCAATCGCAAACTGACTAATGGCTGCCAGTCGATGGATATCGTCTGATGGAAGCGTGGAATCCGTAATGCTCGCCAGCAGCCGGGAAAACAGATCTCGATTGAACGGGGCCGTCATGGCGATCAGGCGAATCAATTCATGATCCAGTTTCGGATCACCAGATGGAAAAGCCGCTGCCACTTTTGTCATGATCGGATTGAGTTCGCGTTCGATGGATGACAACGACAACGCTGGCGCATAGCCGTCGAACATCACAGGTCGATTTTTGATCGGTCCCACATCACCCAACGTCATCTGCAGAATTCTTGCTGCGTCGTAACGGTCCTGGGCAGATGAAGCGGCTGAAGTCAGGATGTTGGCCGCGACAACGGCCGAAGGAGCACTTTGCAGCGACGACCGCAGGCAACGGCCCATATGAAACCACATCAGTGCGCGAGGATTGGTCGCGAGGGCTTTCGCCAATGCGTTGCGATTTTCGTCAGTCATACGTGGTATCAACAGCGCGGCAGACAGTCGCACCTGGCGATCGTCGGACGCCAGAGCTTTAGCAATCTGCGAGCCCGTCAACACAAATGAGGAGCTTGACGTTGCGGATGCCAGTGCTTCCAATGCAAAGCGTTGCACGAAAGGATCTTCATCGACAATCAACTTCCGCAGGATTTCAGTATCCGGGGAATCAGGACGACTGCGACCAACGGCCCACGCTGTTCGGGCTCGGACGAGAGCTGATCCGGTCAGCGTAAGTTTTTCCGCCGTCGCACGGTCCAGTCCGCCGTACATTTCGACAAGGATCTCGATCGCCCGCATCCGTTCGGGGACGCGACGCGCTTCCATCATCGCTGCCTGTCGAAAAACATCGACGCCAAGTGACTTCGCCAGCGGAACCCACATCGCACGCGACCAACTGCTGTTCGGTTGTGGCGCAGCAAGAACTTCGTTCAGTTTTTGAGTCGCCGCATCGGTTCGGATTGTGGATGGCGGAGTTGACGGTTCATCGCAGACGATGCGAAAGACACTGCCGCGAGTTCCACGGCCACCGACACAGACAAACACACTGCCGTCCGGAGCAACTTCGATGTCAGTCGGAGCGAACCCAAACTGATCACGCCCTTCGGCAAAGACGAAGCCATCTTTCTTCCAGCCCGCGCCTTCCTTAGTCAGCGGGACAGCCAGAATCCGCCCCAGCGTCCAGTCCAGCGTCAGCACCGCACCATGGTATTGCACCGGAAATTTATGATGCTGATAGCACGTGACTCCCGTTGGTGAACCGCGGCCGAATGTTGCCAGCACCGGAGGCATGTCGGGATAGCCGCCCGGCCTTTTAAGCCCGGCCGTGACATAGCCTGCGTTCGACAGTGGCAAGACGTGAAACACCTGAGTCGGCAGATACCACGGCAAAGAAATATCGCGTTCATCGTCGCTGTCAAAGGTGAAGAAATCGCCAGCTCCGTTGAATGTAAAGTCATAGGCGTTGCGAAACCCATCGCTGACAATTTCGCCCCCCGACAGATCGGGCTTCAATCGCAGCAAAGTTCCGGACACCGGATTCCTGATCGGTGACGTTGGAGCGGTTGCATAAGAAGCCGTGACGCCTGCAAAGTTTCCGGCCATCACGTACCACCAACCGTCCGGTCCTCTCTGGATCGAATGCACATGATGTTCGCCGCCCGCGGAGATTTTCAAGAATACCTGCGGCGGTCCGTCAGCAATGTCGTCTTGATTATCGTCGCGAAAAATCTGCAATCCCTGATCACCGGAACACAACAAACTGGAGCCAAGAAAGAACATCCCCTGCGAACCTGTGGCGGGTTTATCTGTAAATTGTTTAAAGGCATCTGCGTAACCATCGTTGTCGCTGTCGATCAGAATTCGCACGTAGCCTGGTCCGGAGACAACAACACGGCCTTTGGCATCGATGGTCATCGAATGGACGTCGTGAGTCAGATCGTCGTCAGCATAGAGTTCAACGTGAAACCCATCGGGGACTGCAATCCCGCTGACGATGCCCTTCGCTCGCTCATCAGCGTGCAACGTACCTGACGACATCACAACTATAGCTGCCACACCAGCAATCACGGCCAACCGCTGTCGCAGGCGAAGCTTATTCCCTGAGACCACGACCGCCATGAAACTCGTCAAGTCATTTCGACGCATCTGCAAATCACTCCTTCAATTCTTTTTCGCGCAACTGTGGCCCGCGATTCAGCGTTGTGATTTGTCACAAATCCGTTTCGAGTCGCCCGGCTCGCCAGTGTGTGGATCTAATCCGCCCTGGATTCCACGTTTTGGCGAACGTGGCGACGAAGACCGCCAAACCACGTGGCCAAGCATGATAGTAGATCAAGCCGTTTGATTGCATCCCCAGCATAAAATATTCACAACCCGACGCGTCAGTGAGGGATAGCGTTTCTTCAGTTCTACTGTCGTAGTCGCGAATCCCTCGCTGACGCGTCGGGTTGTGATAATTCCCCGTATTTTCGACCACTTCATCACCCCATAATTCGCAGAACGCAACCTCAAAATGAACGCCTCGGGTTCTTAAAATGATCAAATCAATAACCCGCAAGCGCATAGCACGTCAGAAAATCGAAGATCCAGCCGGAGAACGGCGGCTAAAATGCGTTTTCAGGAGAATGGAGTCAAATGCTAGTCTTCGAACACCGCGACTCTGCAGGCAAATACCGCTAAGATTCGCACATTGCAGACATTCGTCCAAAGATCGTCGTCCCGGCAAACGTCAACAACGATGGACACGCAGAGAACATCATGGCCACTGAACCGTTAAATCTTGAATCACAGATCTCAGAAGTCGAACGCATTCGCACCAAATGCATCGCCGCTCGGGATACAGTGAACGCCATCCGCCAGCGAATCAGGGAACTCGCAGATCACCAGGCCGACCAGACGTCGTCAATCCACGAACGCCACGAATCAGAGCTTCGTGAACAACTGGATCGAACCGCTCATGAATCGCGCGATCGACTTGCTCAATCTGAACAGGACATCTGCAGCGTACGCGAAGCAGCCAGTGACACTCGCGAGCAAAAGCTGGCTCACCTTGAGGCCGAGTTCAGGGACGATGTGTCGTCGATTCGTCAAAAGTTGCAGAGTGAGTTATGGGTTCTGCAAT
>JBDNFT010000903.1:0-4200 GCA_041689695.1 Planctomycetaceae bacterium
TCATGCCAAGGCCACCAGCGAGCAGAACCCAAATAACAGCCAATACAATTGTGATGCGAGTGAATGTGTCACCGGCGCGTGTGCCGAATGCACTTGATCCGCCCATACCACCGAATGCACCTGCCAGTCCGCCACCACGTCCGCGCTGAATCAATACCAGCAGAATCATGAACAGGCTGACCGCCAGCATCAAAAAACTCAAAGTTCCGATCAGAAATGACATCTGACAATCCGTTTCACAGCAAAGAACTAATTGAATCTAACCATCACAAAAACATCAGTTTTTGTTTGAACGACGGCCTTCTGAGGCTGTCCCAAACAGGAGCTTATCTTCACCATTCTGTACAAATCAGACGGTCTGAAAAGGCCGTCGCACATGCACTATGTCGCGGTCGAAAGTTTGCGGGCGGCGGCGATGATCGGGACAAAGGTACTGGATTTCAAGCTGGCTCCACCAACCAAAGCTCCATCCACATTTGGCAAACCGAGCAGCGATTCAGCGTTGTCGGCCTTCACACTACCACCGTACAGTATCCGAACCCTTTCAGAGAACGCCGGAGTATAGCGAGTGGCAAGCCAATTGCGAAGATGTTCATGGGCGGATTCCGCTTGTTCGGGAGTCGCCGTGACGCCTGTACCAATCGCCCAGACGGGTTCGTAGGCAATGACGAGGTTCACTGCATCGACTTCCGACACCCCGACTAACGCACCTTCCATCTGCCGATCCAGGACTTCTTCGGTTTGCCCAGCCTGTCGTTCGTTGAGCAATTCGCCCACGCACAGCACGACTCTTAGACCCCCGGAAATCACGGCACGCGTCTTCCGATTGATGATTTCATCGGTTTCGCCCATCACATGACGTCGCTCACTGTGACCGAGAATCACGTACTGACACCCGCAGTCTTTCAGCATTTCAACGGCAATCTCGCCAGTGAACGCACCCGGTGCTTCAAAATAAGCATCCTGAGAACCCAACTGAACAGCACTGCCAGCAATCTTCTCAGCGACAGGAATTAAATATGGATAAGGAGGACAAACCAGAACTTCGACACCTGATTCCTCTTTGGCAGCGATGGCCGCCAATTCGTCGGCCAGTGTGACTCCCGACTGGCGAGTCGTGTTCATCTTCCAGTTACCAGCAATCAAAAAACGACGCATGATGTGATACAACTTTCGTGGAACAAACCAAACAAATTACTTCAAGGCTTCGCTGCGTGGGTATGAACCGAGAACTTCAAGTCGATCGGGCGGCAACGCCTCAAGGTCCTTCAATGTTTTCTTGATGCGGGATTCTGAAATGTGCCCCTCGAAATCAAGAAAGAACAGATAGCCAATTTCAGGTGCCCGCAGCGGGAACGATTCGATCCAGGTAAGATTCACCTTGTTGCGACGAAACGCTTCCAAAGCATCCGACAGAGATCCTGGCTTGTGCGGAATCTGCAGCAAAATGGCAGTGCGATCAGTTCCTGTTGGATCTGCCACGCTGTCTCCGATAACCGCAAACCGCGTAATGTTATTCTTATTGTCTTCAATGCACTCCGCCACAATCCTGACATCGTACTGAACTGCCGCCTGATGGCTGGCCACTGCCGCAACATTCGGTTTGTCGCGTGCCAACTGAGCGGCTGTAGATGTACTGGTGACTTCGATCTGCCGCGCGTTCGGCATATGTTTGGCCAGCCAGTCGCGACACTGTGAAAGTGCCTGCGGTTTGCTGTAAATCTCAGTAATTTCACTGCGATCGCAGCGTGCCAGCAGATTGTGATGCACGTGCAACTGAACTTCCCCACAGATCCGTAGTGGAAGTCGAGTAAACATATCCAGCGTATCGACAATACGGCCGTCCGTGCTGTTTTCGATCGGAACCAAACCAAAGTCCACATGACCTCGGTTCACCTCTTCGAACACAGTCGCGATGGTACTGACCGGCACAAGGTCGGCACCTTCACCGAAGCGTTCGATCGCTGCCTGATGAGTGAAACTATAAGCTGGCCCAAGATAGGCGACACGGATGCTCTTGATCCGCTGACGACCCGCACTCATCAATGGCCGAAAGAATGTCTTAATTTCTGCAGACGTCAACGGACCTTGATTGCAACGATCGATCATCGCCCAAACTTGCTGCTGGTCAAGCTCACTGAACATGATCTTCGAAGGCGCAGCGACACCTTGCATTTTCTTCAGGTACAGCGACGTGCGCTGATTAATCAATGCTACTAGCTGTTCATCGACATTGCTAAGTTCAATTTCCGGCGGCAGCGACGATGCAACAACGGCCTTCGTCTTGCTTGAACGCTGAGTCCGAATCGGCCCGTCCGATGTTTTTGTCACCGGCATCGCGGCTTTTTTTGTAACGGCTTTCTTGAGCGTTACTTTGGTCGCTGCAGGAGAAGGCCGAGAAGCCGGACGTGGCTTGGGAGAAGATTTTTCCGGAGCCTTTTTTGCCACTTTTTTTACCGGTGTTTTAGATGTCGATTTCTTTGCCATCAGCGTACCTAACCTTCGCGGTTCTTATGTGCCAGCGAAGATCCAGACTGCTGACCGGTTTGCATTCGAAGCCCCCATCATGAGCAAGCAAAACCACACCTGTACAACCACACTCTTCGACCCAACGCCATTGAAGTGAGGCTCCGAACTTCGCCGTAATATCTGTTCGGGCTTGTACAAATGCACAAATTCCATGTCAAGCACCCCGCGACATGTCTCAGACAATCCCACGAATTTCGCTTCAAACCGGACGCAATGTCGCATATCTGGACCGCTGCGTTGTGTATTTCATGACTAAACGACAGAATGGCATCACAGCCCAAACCTTCTGCCACTAGCCAATTTGGCACCTATCAGACAGTTTCATTACCAGTTCGCAACTGCCAGTCTGGCATTCAGAGCGAACGACCAGCCGAGGCTCGCCCCTTCAAAATAGTTGAATTTCTGTGTTTTGATGAATTCTACAGATCGGCATGGAACCTGCTAACTAGTCAACTTCTGCTGGTCCATGTCAATTGCTGGGCCTGGCGTACAAATCTTACAAGTTCATCTGATTCTTTGCAGAGGTTGGCTTGTCGCTGACAAGCTTCGACATTTCGTTTCAATTGAAGATATCAGACAAATCAATTCCGGACCTTGTGTTTCTGCTAGCAATACAAATCAATTAGGGGCAACGTAATGGCAGTTTCTGGTGAAAAAATCATTGGCATCGACTTGGGCACGACAAACTCCGTGGTTTCCGTTATGGAAGGCGGCGAGCCTCGCGTGATTGCCAATCAGGAAGGCAGCCGCACAACTCCTAGCGTAGTGGCCTTCACAACAAAGGGCGAAACTCTGGTTGGTGAGCCTGCTAAGCGTCAGGCCGTTACAAATCCACAGAACACGATCTATTCGATCAAGCGTTTCATGGGACGTCGCCATCGCGAAGTCGAGTCCGAGGAAAAACTTGTTTCCTACAAAGTCGTGGGCGGCGTGGCGGATTATGTGAAGGTTGATGTTCATGGCAAGGAATATACGCCGCCGGAAATTTCCGCGCTTGTTCTTCGCAAGTTGAAGGAAGCCGCAGAGAATTACCTGGGCCACAAAGTCAACAAGGCCGTGATTACTGTTCCGGCCTACTTCAACGATGCTCAGCGCCAGGCAACAAAGGATGCCGGTCAGATCGCGGGCCTTGATGTAGCTCGGATCATCAACGAGCCCACTGCAGCCGCTTTGGCTTATGGACTCGACAAGAAAAAAGAAGAGAAGATTTGCGTCTTCGACCTTGGTGGCGGTACGTTCGACGTGTCGATTCTGGAAGTCGGTGATGAACTTGTCGAAGTGCTCAGCACCAACGGCGACACGCACCTTGGTGGTGACGACTTTGATGAAGTCCTGATCGACTACATCGCCAAAGAGTTTCAAAAGGAACAAAGCATAGATCTTCGCAAGGATCCGATGGCACTTCAGCGTTTGCGTGAAGCAGCGGAAAAAGCCAAGAAAGAACTATCATCGCAACAGGCGACTGACATCAATCTGCCGTTCATTACGGCCGACGCCAGTGGTGCGAAGCACCTGCAACTCAGCATCTCCCGCAGCAAGTTTGAAGAGCTGATCGATCCGCTCGTCGAACGTTGTCGTCAGCCGGTTTTGAATGCATTGAAGGATGCAAAGCTGAAGGCTGGCGATATTCAGGAAATCGTGCTTGTCGGTGGTTCGATTCGAGTCCCGAAA
>JBDNFT010000904.1:0-8623 GCA_041689695.1 Planctomycetaceae bacterium
CATCGGCGGCTGCATCGCCGAACTTCGGCATGCGTGTCTTCATGTAAGGCCGATCCTTCGCACCTTCTTTCAGAATTGTTTTGAGCCATGATTCATTCAGCTTATCGCCAGCACCGTCCAGCGCTGGTGGGATTCGGCCTTCGTCACCCATCTCTGGAATCGTGCCAGTGAAGACATGCGTCATTGGTTCCGAAACGCCGCCGATTGTTCCGCGTGCATGACAGGCGTAGCAATTCATGGTGAGCATGACTTGCGTGATTTCTGTCTTCGCATCAGTTGCTTTCAATGTGGCGTTCGGCCCACGCGATGCCAGCATCGCGGCAGTGATGTCGTCTCGCTGGCGTGTGCTGAAGGCAAAATGCGGAACGTTCGCGGCTGGCTGTTCGGCGAGACAACCACCCATCGTTTTTATGTCCGGAAACTGTGGAGCTTTGCCAGTCCATGTGATCCGTTTGTCGCCGTCACCGAACTGATGGCAGGCGGCACACCCGAGTGCAGCAAATGCGTTGCGACCCTGTGCGATAAACTCGTCTGTTACCACTTTCGCGTCATCTATTGGTGGCTCAGTAGCTTCTCGCTCCAGCGTGACTAATCCTGCGAGCGGCTGACGTGGCAGCTTTTTGCCCTGGATGTCGACTTCCAATTCTTCGCCTCCGTGATATTCAAAGTATTCGACGACAACTTCATGAGCGCCGGTTGTCAGGGTCTTGCGGCCATCACGAAAACCGCCCGGATGCACGCCGTCGTTATCGACGACGAGTTCGCCGTCGATCAGTAGCTTGGCACCGTCATCGGAACTCAGGAAGAACTGAAATTCGCCGTCCGATGGAATCTGCACATAGCCCGTAAAGCGTAGTCCGAATGTATCGACTCTCGGCGACACACTAACGGAGAAGTCGGTCGTTTCACCGGAATCCTTTGGCGTGAGTTGAGAAAAGTCGGGCACCTTCTGCCAGTCGCCTTCGTAGTAATCAAAATGAATGTTGGCTTTGACTTTTACGTGCTTCAGCAGATAGCTGGCGATGTCACGAGCTTCTTCCGGCTTGAGATTCAATGCCGGCATTCGACCTGATGGACGTACGGCATGCGGATCCTGCAGGAATGTAATCAAGCTGGCGAGCGTGTATTTTTCGTCGAGGTTACCGAGAGGCATCGCGAAATCAGGAGTTGCGTAACCAGCGCCGGATAAATCTTTTTTCTTCGGTTCGTCATCGGCGTCGTCATCGTCATCTTCCGGCGGTGGGGCCAGTCCATTGCGAATGGCTTCAATCGCAGTGACGTCTCGCTGATCGCCATGGCAGGCCGCGCAACCGACCGCATGAAATAGTTCTTCACCGCGTCGAACAGCTCCTATGCTGACACCCGCCGGACGCCATGACTTGCCTTGAGTCAGAAATGCGGCAATGGCTTCTGCAACGGCTGCATCCGACTTGACGCTGGCGATAGACGGCATAGCCGTTCCAGGTTTAAGAGCCTGCGGATCGTGAAGATACTTCTTTAGATACTCCGCGTTCGTTCGTTCGCCGATCTGCGTTAAAATCGGTGCCTGACGCGGTGCCATGACCTGCCCGTCGAAATTTCCGTGGCACGACTGACAGTTGAGTTCCGAGATCAGCAGTCGTCCCGCATCGACAGAGTTTAAATGCTCACTCCGAAATCGTTGATACGCCGGCACGACGACGCCGTCAGCAGCGAAAGCGGTCGTCGAGGCAAGCAATGCGATCAGTGTCAGAAAGAACTGGGTGGGACGGTTCATTGAGAAACACCGTGGATGCGCGTGATGGCGAGTGTTGTTCACGCAGGAGACGTGGATGCGATTAAGAACGTATTTAAGCGGGCTGCGGCTTTTTTTCTACGGCTGCAGGCTTTGAAATTGTTGAAAGAACTGATTCGATGTCATTCAAGACGGTTGCTGAACTGCGGGCTGCGTTGGCACTATTGAATACCAAGTGACGCCTTCAGACATAAATCAATCTCTTTCATCCCTTCTGCTGGGAGTGATCCGAGTTTTCGACGCACGAGTGATTTTTCCAGCGTCGCAAGGTTTTCACACGTGACGACAGAATCATGTGCCAGACCTGATTGCTGTCCGGCTGGTGATGCAAACTCCACGAGCAACTGAGTCGGCTGCCGACTACGGTGCTTCGTCGTTGTGATGGCCGCAACAATTACGTTCGCCATGCGGCGATTGTTGGTATCATTCTGCACAACCAGCACCGGGCGTTGCTTCGCTCCTGTACCGGATGAGAATGGAAACAGAACCGTTACAATATCGCCGCGATTGAGGATCATGATTGTGGCGGGACTTCTTCGTTGTAAACATCCAGCGCCGGATCTTCCCACACGTGGGACAGTGTTCGCTCCTGTGCTGCGTACGTCTCGCTTATTTCGAACGGCTCATCATCGAAGAGAACTTTACAACGTTCGAACAGCTCTCCGCGGACAAGGAAGTAGACAGCATTCGTCACTGGATCAACTACCGGCACGGGAAGGTTGCCATGTTGTTCCAAATCTCTGCGTTGTTCAGATGTAAGTTGCGTAGCCATGTCCAGATTCTAGCAATGATCATGGGCGAATAGAAAGGTTGAAATTTTGTGAAGTGAGATTCAACACCTGTTGTGTTTTTCAGGGAGTGACTGGAGTCTGCCCTGGTTTTGGTTAACGGTCGCTCAACCGTCTCACGACGACTGACGCGGCGGCCATTGCAAACGCGGCCGTCATAAACGTCGCGGTCCCGTAGATGACTCGCCGTTTTTCGCAAGCATGAGGCGAATCTTCGCGGTGAGGGCAGATGCATTGAAATCCTTTTTCGACATCCCATTCCGGAACTTCCGGTGCCCGTACTTGTTCTTCGGAATAGACGACAGGCAAACCGACTTCGCCATCGGTTCCGTAACCTCGCTTTGCCAACTCCTTGCGGATGACTCGAGCGAGTGGATCAACTTTCGTGCGACTCAAATCGGCCACTCGAACCTGAGTCGGATCCAGCCTTGCTCCGGCACCAGTGATGCTGATCACCGGAATGCCTTCCTTCAGACATGTTTCCAGCAGCAATACTTTGGATGTCACGTTGTCGATCGCATCAATGACGAAATCAGGACGCGGTGTGAGCAGCGCGGCGGAAGTCGTTGCATCATAAAACGCCTGTACGGGATCAACCCAGGCTTCCGGATGAATCGCACGCACACGTTCTGCGAGAAGCGCGGCTTTCGATTGCCCGACCGTGCCCGGAAACGCCTGCAACTGACGGTTGACGTTAGTGAGACAAACGTCATCAAAGTCTACCAGTGTCATGCGTCCGACCGCTGACCTTGCCAATGCTTCCGCCACATAACTGCCGACGCCGCCAAGGCCAAAAATAGTGACGTGCGATTGCAGCAGTCGCAGAACACCATCATTGCCCATCAACCGCACAAAGCGATCCCAACGCCGATGGATCTTGTCGATGACCGGCGGAAGGTCTTCTCGCTGCGGCCGTGCGCTTACGCCGGGCGCGGATTCCCAAGCGCGGATCCGCGTTTGCTTCGGCAACCCGGCATCCAGTTCAGGAATTGCTGAGCCCTGATTTTCAGTACAGTCCTGGCTTTCAGTGCAACAATGTTCGTCAGTAGGGGAATGCAGCGGAGGTTCTCCGGTTGGTATTGATGTGTCGCGGTGTTGAAATCGAACGTTTGTGGAAGTGTGACGGACGAGACGTTTCAGAGCAAGCCGTCGAAAAACTGTATTCAGCGCACTGCCTCGGCGAGCGGCATGCGTCAGCTTGCCGGTACACTGTGATTTTTGCAGTTTTGAAGTACTCCGCCCAAAATGAAGTTGGAGGCATCCCAGTGGTACCGGTGGGCTGACGCCACACCGCTCGCCGAATTCGTTTCGCTACGCATTCATTCTTTCTGCCGCTAAACTCTGACAATTCCTGGATCAACTCCCCTGCCTTTGAAAGAAGCCACATGACACTTTCGCTCTTTCCACGCAACGTCCTTTTATTCATCTTCGTCGTGCCATGTCTGATACCACGCCTGCCATCGACGGTTGCTGACGATGCTCCCGGGATCGCGCTGCCAGCCACGGATGACGGCTTGCCAGGCGCTGGCCCGATCCGGCGATATGACTGGTTTAAAGGATTGTGGAACGAGCGGCGATCGGCGTGGGCGAAGCGAGTTCAGCAGGATCAGAACGCGGTCGTATTTCTCGGCGATTCCATCACCCAGGGCTGGGGCGACAATCTGCACGGCGAGTTTCCAGGTATGAAAGTCGCCAATCGTGGGATCAGTGGCGACACGACACGCGGCATGCTGATTCGAATGAAAGGCGATGTGCTGGATCTCAATCCGACTGGCGTCGTGATGTTGATGGGAACAAATGATCTTGAAGAAAAAGCTGAACCACAAGTCATCGCTGACAACGTGAAACTGATCATTGCGGAGCTGAAGAAACACAATCCGAAGATGCCGATCGTGTTGTGTCAGGTATTCCCCAGCTCGGCGACAAAGAGCCGCCCTGCTGACAAGATTAAAGAAATCAACAAGCTCTGTGCGGACGTTGTGCGAGGCGATCCGCAAATCACGGTGCTCGATACCTGGACATTGTTCGCTAACGATCAAGGTGATGCCAAAGCCGAAGAAATGCCGGACCTTCTGCATCCTAATGATGCTGGCTACGTGAAATGGGCCAACGCGCTAAGGCCCGTTCTGGCGACACTGGGATTCGTCGAAACCGAAGCCGACGACTTTCAGCCCGAGCCAGGGTTCGTCAGTTTGTTCAATGGCAAGGATTTGGCCGGTTGGGGCTATCGTGTGACTCCGGAAAAATCACGAGCCGGGGCTTTGAAGTGGATGGCGAGCGATTCAAGCGTCGCTTGGCCGTTCGTCGATGAGCCAGTCCGCTTCGATGGCAAAAACGTCACACCCGAAGGTCGTTACCTTGCAAAGAATGGACGTCTGGTTGTGACAACGCCACCTGAAGGTCGCAAGATTCAGCAGCTCTATACGACTCAGGATTTCAGCGGCAACTTCACGCTGAAGCTGGAATTCCGAGCGACACCCAATGCTGACAGCGGCGTATTTATCCGAGATCCACAGCTCCAATGCCGCGACTTTCCACTCGCCGGACCCTACAAAGATTTGAAGCACTTCAAGTCGGGCGACTGGAATGAAATGGTCATAGTTGTGAAGGACGGCGTCGCTCATTGCACCTGTAACGGCGAAGTGATTGAAGCGGCGATGAAAATTCCAGCAACTGGCCCGATCGGCCTTGAAGGTGATCGAGGTCAAATGGAGTATCGTCGAATTCGGATTAGTCAGGAGTAACCGAGTTTCGGCAATGGCGTGTCGGCAATGTAGGACGGGACTCCAGTCCCGTCCTGATCAGTCTGCTTCAGGACGGGTCTGGAGACCCGTCCTGCATCAACAGCCCTACCCCATCAACTCCGCAATCGGTTTGACGTGATCCACAATCGGCGTCGGGCGACCGTTAAAATCTTTGATCATCGTGCTGGCGGCATCGATTCCGAGGTGATGGTAAATCGTGGCAAGGAAGTCACCAGCCGAACAAATTCGTTCGATGGAATCCTCGCCCCGTTTGTCCGTGGCTCCGATCACGCGGCCGGTTTCAATTCCGCCACCCGCCCAGATGTTTGAGAACGCTCGCGGCCAGTGATCGCGGCCTGGCTGCATCGTGCCCGCCGCAGCACTGGCATCCCCGGCACCGGTACTCGGCGAATGCTCGATCTTTGGAGTGCGACCGAATTCTCCAGTTACGACCACCAGAACGCGTTTATCAAGACCACGTGCATAGATATCTTCAATCAATGCTGACACCGCCTGGTCATAGGCCTGAGCGCGAAATTTCAATGCATCGAACACGTGATGATTGACCGCATGGTCGTCCCAGTTTTGAACTCGACCGCACAAGGGACCGTTCAAGCTGGTTGTTAAAACTTCCACACCTGCTTCGATCAACCGTCGCGCCATGAGCAGTTGCTGTCCCCACGCATTGCGACCGTAGCGATCTCGCGTGCGATCATCTTCTTTGGTCAGATCAAATGCGTCGCGTGTCTGCGGATTGGTAAGCAGGGTCATGGCCTGCTCTTCGAACTCATCAAGTGCGCCAAGTTCTCCCTGCCGATCGAAGGCACGTTCCAATGTGTCCAGATTTTGCCGCAGAGATGTGCGTCGGTCGAGACGTTTGATTTCGCCTTGGTCTGACAGGCCGATGTTCGGAACAGAAAACGTCGGAAGATTTGGATCACCGTTCACAGTAAACGGAGAATAAGCATCGCCCAGATACGCCGGGCCGTTGTATTCGAGTGGCGGCTTGATGCCAACATAACGAGGCAACGGATTTGTTCGCACGCCTTCCTGAGATCGCAGATAATTTGTGACCGTCATCCAGTCCGGATATTTGGGTTTCGGTTTGTCGCGAGTATCCGGATCGCCGGACAGCATCTGCATCGAACCTGCTGGATGGCCTCCGGCGGTCTGCCGCATGGAACGCAACACGGTGAATTTATCCGCGATCGCTGCCTGCATCGGAAGCAGTTCCGTGAACTGTAAGCCGGGAACCCTGGTGTCGATGGTGGAAAACGGACCACGATACGCGCTGCCAGAATCTGGCTTTGGATCGTAGGTGTCGATGTGCGAACATCCGCCCGGTTTCCAGACCATAATGACGGCCGATTTTTCGTTCTTCGGTTTTCCGTCGGCTTCAGAGGCTTGAACGCTTGATGCACGCAGACGCAGCAGACCCGGCAAACTCAGACTACCAAACCCAGCAAGTCCCATGCGGATAAATCCGCGCCGGCCAGCGGAACCGAAAACATTCGGTCCAGGACATCGGACGACAGATGATGCATAAAATGGATCGCTCATAATGGCACCTGTTTGAGAATAGAGATTGACTGTGAGCCGACAGCGCTAGCTGCGGGCATTGCACCAGAATAATCCGCAACACCAATGGCCCGCGGCCAGCGCCGTCGGCTCATGCAACCTACTTCACACGAATCGCAATCGGCTCTGACAACACAATATCTGCCGTATCCTTCGGAGCCGCCTGATCAGTCACGGTTTTGAGTTTCGCGGCCGCCGCTGTCAATGCGGTATCCGCAGCCTGTTTTTTTGTTGTCGCTTCGGCTACAGCAGCGTCGGCTGCAGCCTTGCTGTCTGAAGCCGCCGACGCTGCTTCGTCCGTTCGTTTTTGCAATTCAGTTGTTGCCAATGCGACCCCTTCTTCTGCGGCTTTGTGGACCGTTTCAGCAGCCGTCACACTTTGCGGATTGTAACGATATTTCACCACCGCACTGCCGTAGAATGCGATGAGATAGTCGCCCGGCGGAGTTTTCAAAGCCCCGATATCCAGCACGGCTTCAGACTGATCGGCATCCAGAGACACATCGAACCGAGGCACACCTTCGAAACCCGCACCGAATGTTTTGAGTTGCAGAGTTGAACCGGAAAACTCACTGCGACGAGTATGCACCAACGGAATCGTCAGTTTTTCCCCCGTCGCAACTTCCCAGACTTTCTTCTCCGCCGCGATTGTGATCGGTGCAAATTCCGACTGAGTTACTGAAACCAGCAGTCCAGTCACAAGACGAGGATGAGGAATCTCACCCCATGAATCTACAATCGGCCACGCCATGGCGGCCATGTGAACAGATCGCTGTTCGACCTTTTCGTTCAGAACAGACTTGCCAAAAAACGAGACGTTTGCCAAAGCCGTCGGAGCATTTTGATCGGCCGTGATCACCATGATGCCGCGAGTTTTTCCGGCAGGAATTTTTAATCCTTGAGCCGTCACACCTTCCGGCAGACCTTCCATCACAAGTTCAATCTCGCCATCGAAGCCATCGCGTCGAACGGCCGCAACTTCCAGTGCCACGGTTGATCCGGCACGCAGAGCGAGTGGCTTTGAAAGTGCATTTCTATCGCCGTTGCGAAGTTCCATGTGCAGGCCCCACGCTGCGATCGCGAAATCCGGTTCGGCTTTGCGAATGATCAGCCGATAGATGTTGCGTACATCGTTTCGAGTTCCACCAAACAGGTCCGTGAGTTGCAATCGATAGGTGCCGTCTTCCGGAATGTCCAGCTTTCCAATGATGTCCGAAGAGCCACCATCAAACGGAGGCCCGTCATAGGCGTAACCATTGCTTGAGGGCTTCATCGGACTTGCGATATCCGTGAATTCTGCGACGTCTATCAATTTCTGATCCGCGCCTTCTCCAGTCACGCGCTGGACGATCACTGCAGGATCGGTTGGTCGCCCTAGTCTTTCAGAAGCGACTTCAATCCACCAAACATCGCCCTTGGTTGCCGTGAATTCAAATCGATCCACATCGGCTGCCGGAAAGAAATTCCCGGCGAGATCACATGGCAACGAAATCTTCTGAGCTTCAGCCTGACCGTTATTGGGCTCTGCTTCGGCCAGAGCCGGGTTCTCTGCAATCCCTTGTGGCGGCCATGAAAATGAGTTCACTGTTTTCGTCGCTGCGAACACAGGCAATAGCGCATCTGCAGCGAGTTCCTGAACCGAAAGGCGATAGTAAAAAGCCGGGCCGCCTTTGAATGTCAGTTCATGAACCTTGATCACATGCTTGCCATCTTCTGTGGCCGTAAAGTCCAGCATTCCG
>JBDNFT010000905.1:0-6746 GCA_041689695.1 Planctomycetaceae bacterium
AAGGAATTTGTAGCGACATTACTAAGTGTTCGCGGTCTTGCGGTTTGAAGACCATGCACGAAAAGCATCAGGTCTCGTTGTTTTGCACAGCAAAGATATATCAAATCGGCCACCTTAAAGTTCCCCACAGTGACCTGCATCTTCGTCGAATCTACTGAGCATCAACAGTTTCTGCCGCAGCTTTATCCAGCATCTGCGCTAGTCGATCTGCGACGGCAAGACCGAGCAGCCTGTTACCCTCCAGATTGAAGTGACACCAGGGATCGACATACAAAGTGTCTTCGACGCCCGAAAACACTTTCGTCTGATCGCTGAATTCTACTCCCTCAACTTCTAAAGCACGTCCCAACTCCTGAAGACGCGGGAACATTCGAGGGACGAATTGAGCAGAAACATCATCAGGATCGAAACAATCTTTCAATTCTTTTTTACTCAACGGTTTCGAATCGGGGACGTATTGATTCGGCTGCAGGACGTGCAGGTACAACGTTTTGTTTGCCTGGCAAAGATAATGCAATTGCAGTGAACACCGCTGCCACATTGCCGCGACTTCCGCTTCAAGCGTGTCGTCTATAAATCGGTTTTCAGGGCCGTGGGTTGTAAAACTGTGAACTTTTGACTTGCTGACATTAAGCCCCAGATCTGTTTGCTCGGTCCATGCGGATCGATCCCGCATCAACCAGATGAAGTTATAGAAATACGACCACCTCCAGATAGAAGTCTGAATCGATTTCGCCATCTGTTGGCGTTTTCCTCGCAGTTGCAGCAGCCGGGCTGCATCTGCGGACACACTGGGATCTGCCATCGCGACGACTCGTCCATGCCACGCCCGTGGATATGAAATCGCCGTGTTCAACTGTGCGTTTTCGCTGATCGTTAAAACTGTCTCGTTATATCCATCAATGTTGATGATCGCATCGAACTCCGCACCCAGCGTCAACAGAAAGTTATAAGCCATCAGTTGCTGCGGTTGTTTGTAACCCGGCAACGCAAGCCGAACAAATTGAATCTGCCGCCCCTTCAAGGATGGATGAGCAGAAAGTTTTTCACGCAGCACATCCTGGGCTTCCCATGAGAACTGCCATGCGACAGATCCACCGGCAATACCAATGATGTATGTGTCCGGTGATCGATGGTAAATGCTCTCACTGTCGTCTCGGAATCCAAGCCAGTTCGTCGGAATGATTCCACCAGAGTATTTTCCAGGCTTTGAAAGCTGCGGATTGTGAACCCATCCCAAATAGGGATGGAATGCTTCTGTTGCTCCGTCCGGAACATCAATACCCTCGGCAATCGACTGTTGTTCTAACTTCAGGCCCTGCATTGAAAAGCCAGCACGCACCAAACAGAGTGCGGCCAATCCAATCAGTTCGAGCGCTACGAGTACAAGTCCGGCCGTCAATGTGCGAAACACAATGCGTTTCGTAAGCGATAACTTTCGCTGCGTGATGGGCGTGAGCGAGTTGCTTGAAGTCATAAACACGGAGCTTTGCGGAATCGCCTGGTTGTTTTCTAACGGCAGCATTCAAGATGCTACCGTCTTGTCAGCCAAATGGTATTCATTCGACATGGACATGAAAACCGACGTCGGGAATTCGCTTCGCTCCCGTACCGCGAGCGATCCTTAACTGGCTATGCTGCCCGTGGGCTAGTACGGCGGGCAGGCAGAACTGGCTGCTGTTGATGCCAGTCGAGGATGCCTTTGAGCTTAGCCGACGTTTCTCCGTTCCCTAGTTTTCGCAGGATTCTCTGTGCGACCGGAACAGAAAACCGGTTGACGAAAAGACGTACCCAGCCAGCAAGTTCGACGCGCTGGCCGACAGGAGACTTTTGAAATCCCATCCCACTTTTGAATTGATCGAGTGATCCGAGTCCAGCTTGAATCGATTCGTACCCATATCCAATCTGACGGATATCGTCACTGCGAATACGGTCGTAGACAAAGCGGTACAACAAAGCGTTGTTCGGAAATGCCTCGAGGAATTGAAGCGATGAACGCACAATGCACAGATTCGCAGTGTCCTCAATTGTAAATGAAATCAGGTAGGCGGCCAACGAATCGCCAACAAACGCGGCCCACGTTTCAGCCCCTTCAGTCTTCGCAGCGGACTCATAATAGTTAGTCCAGTACTTCTCAAGGTTAGCCGGAACTTTGCGTCCTTGTCGCACCAGCGTGTCGGCGTTCAGTGGAATGGCGTGTTTTTGCAGAAGGCTGAAGTCTACGCGTTCGATTCGGCAGACCTCCAGCCCGCGTCGCACCTGAGTCCGCGTGCGACTGCGAAGCGATGGGAAATCATAATTCGGGTCGTCGCAAGTGACGCGAAAGCTCTCGATTCCCTGATCAATCGGACATCCGAACCGAGCGACTAATCCGTCGCGGCCGAGCACTTTTCCCAAACTCACTTCTGCTGCGTCAATATCCCGATGAAATGGAAAACTGGAATAGACGCCTCGCTGCAGATTGGTCCAGAAAAGCCCATTGGCTTCACGTACTGTGTGCCCCATGCGTGTCAGAAATGAGGCATAATGGTGCGGGTTGACGGACATGGCAGAAGTGACTTAGACAATGTGCTGGATTTTGATGCGGGAGGTAGGCCAAGTTCAAGTGTAGAAGCTAATCGTCAATTGCCTCAAGGCCATTTCTGGATTCCGGCAGCTAGTCAGCGAGTTGCGAGCAAAAACGTTGAGAAAGGCTGGCTGGAAAAGCTTTGCAGTTCATAGGTTGCCAGCCAGGCATAAATCGCTGATCATTCGGTCTCGCAATCAGACTTTTGGCACTTTTCACGTGAGATTCAGGAATGAAACTGCTGCAGACGTTGACGCAAACCCCTTCGGTACCAGGACGCGAAGACCGCATTCGCCAGGTGATCAATGACTATGTTACAAAACATAAGTTGTTCGACAGCATCACTGTCGATTCCATGGGTTCTCTGATTGGCCTCCGCAAACCACGTCCCGAAAATGGCAAGTCATCAGCCAGGCCGTTGAAGGTCATGTTGGCAGCACACATGGATCAGATCGGTTTTCTGGTGCGTCACATTGATGAGCAGGGTTATCTGCGTCTCAATCCCGTCGGTGGGTTTGATGCCAGAAACCTGTTTGCTCGCAAGGTCCGCGTCTGCACTTCGCATGGTGATTTTCCGGGCATCATGAATGCATCCGGCAAGCCGATTCACATTGCCAGCGAGTCCGAGAAAAAGAAGATCCCGGAAGTCACCGAATTCTTCGTCGATCTCGGGATGACAGGCGATCAGGTCCGCAGCAAAGTTCTCATCGGCGACATGGTGGTGCTCGACGGACCCTTCGAAGAAGTGGGCGATTCTGTCGTCAGTCAATGTCTGGACAATCGGGTCGGCTGCTGGGCCCAGATCAAGGCAATCGAAGCGTTGCAACATCATAACTGTGAAATCCATGCCGTCTGGACAGTGCAGGAAGAAGTCGGTCTTCGTGGCGCACAGACGGCAGCGTTTGGAGTCGAACCGGATATCGGCGTTGCATGTGACACAACTCTCTGTTGCAAGACACCGGGCGTACCGGATGAAGATCGCGTGTCCATCGCCGGTGACGGCGTTTGTCTGCATGTGATGGATTCGTCAATGATCTCGGACATCGGCTTAGTGGAACAGTTTGAAGCGGTCGCAAAGGCCAACTCAATCAAATGTCAGCGAGCAGTATTGCCTCGTGGCGGACAGGACGGTGCCATGATTCAGCGAAGCCGCAGCGGTGTGAAGACCATCGCACTGGCGTGCCCGGTGAAGTACATTCACACGGTGACGGAGATGACTCACAAAGACGACTTGAATTCCTACCACACGCTGTTGACCGCATGGTTGAAGTCGCTTTAGGAATCGAGTTCAACAAACGCAGATGTTGATCGAACTGTGTCAACAGTGCGGCAGACGGTCCGTGGTTTCTGCTCGATCAATCCGGCGCGGCGGCGGGGTTTCTGCCCCGCTCGAAGTTGGCCGTTGCGGAATGCAGCGGCGATCGCCTGAGGAATCTGAGCTTCGGCCAGCGCCACCACGGCTTCGTTTTCTCGTGTGAGGGCCACCATTTCCTGTTCAAGTGCCACAGCCATCGCGCGACGTTTTTCAGAGAACGCTCGAGCAATGCGAATGTCGGCTTCCGCCTGATCAGTTTGCAGCCTCGCTCCGATGTTGTCGCCGACGTCGATATCAGCAACGTCGATCGATACAATGGCGAAGGCCGTTTGAGAATCCAGTCCCTGCGACAGCACTTGGCGCGTGATGCGATGTGGATCCGTAAGTGCGTCACGGTAACTATCGCAAGATCCGATCGCAGTGACGATGCCCTGTCCCACGCGAGCGATCACGGTCGATTCCGTCGCTCCGCCTATGAGTTGTGAAAGATTTGTGCGCACGGTGACGAGAACGCGAACCTTGAGCTGTATGCCGTCTTTGGCGACGCCGTTCAACGTCGCGCCATGTGTCGAATTCGGGTCCGGACACATGATGACTTTGGGATAAACGCTGACCTGTACGGCCTCGAGTACATCGCGTCCGGCAAGATCGACGGCGGCCGCTGTATCCCAATCCAGATCAATGCCCGCTCGATGAGCCACGATCAACGCCAATGTGACTCGCTGAACGTTGCCACCAGCCAGGAACTGAGCTTCGATGGCATCAAGTGAAATCGGCGGCAGTCCCGCCTGCACGGCCATCACTTTACACTTCACGATCAGCGCAGGATCTATCTTTCGCAGCGACATCGAAATCAACGACAGCAAACCAATGCGAGTTCCCGTGAACGTCGCATGTATCCACAATGAAAAATATCGACTGACGACAACGATGATGCCAATCAGGATGGCGACAGCGATAATCCCGAACACGAAGTTGTTCATCATACGTCACCTTTGTTGTTGGCAGTTCTGCCTGACACCGCGACCGTCTGACGACAATTGCAGGGCTTAGTTTTCGCGTGTTGCACAGCTTTGCAGATCGGACACAGACGCTGCCATGCATCGCGGTCACTGTTTAGACGAGCGGAATCGCTGGAGGGATTTTCCTGCTTCGTAGCTCGCAGCCGAGTCATTCGAATATCGTCTTCGCGACGAACGGCACATTGCGGGTGAATGCCAGCGACTGAATAGGCGGTCTTTCCGCAGACCGGACAAATTCGGCGATTTTGGCTGTCGAACAGAGGGTGAGGCTTTTTATTCGACATGGGGGGCACGCATCCCGTCTAGAGCAAATGCTCGCAGCGTGCCATTCAGTTGGAGGATCAGTACTTGTTCGTTGACTTGGTACCACATTCGATTTTGCTCTCCCTGTCGACCACTGATCGTACACGTGAAAACCGAATTAGCTATCGATAACTCACCAGTTGGTGACTATTCGTGACAAGTCGTTTGATCAGCCTGGCTGGGCAGATAGTCGGTTCTCGTGGTCAGACGGAATGAAAATCCAGCATGCCGCCGACTGTCGCGCGGGATTTCTGTCCAATGGCAAGCTGATTGGGATAGATTGATACGTGCCCTGCCTTGGCCTGATTCCTGATTGCCCATCGCGGCATCTTTCCTGCTGCAGATTTGTGTTCATTCGAGCCAATTCATGGTAAAAAGGGAGAGCAATGCATGTTCCGGATGTAATGCGATGAGCACGTGTAACCGTCGTCGCTACACCACCGGAGCCCATCTCTTCTTTTGTAATGGTTTTCGAATTCGCAATGAGCAACTCTCAGCCACAGCGCGCCCTCGTCAGTGTCAGCGATAAGTCAGGTTTGGAATCATTTATACGTGGCCTCACGGAACTTGGTTTCGAAATTCTCTCCACAGGTGGGACTCGCAAATTTCTGGAGCAGGCCGGGATCCCGGTGATTGATGTCACCAGCTATACGGGCTTTCCGGAAATCATGGATGGTCGAGTCAAAACGCTGCATCCAAAAGTCCACGGCGCAATTCTGGGACGGCCAACATTGGCGTCTGATGCAGAGGCGATTGAAGCTCACGGGATCATTCCGTTTCAGGTGGTCGTTGTGAATCTGTATCCATTTCAGGAGACAGTGGCGAAGCCGGATGTCACGTTCGACGAAGCGATAGAAAACATCGATATCGGCGGACCGTCCATGGTGCGTTCTGCAGCGAAGAATCATGCTCATGTGGCGATCGTCACGCAGCCATCTCAATACAACGACGTCCTGGATCGCCTGAAACAGAATTCGCTCGACGAAGCTTTCCGACGCCGTTTGGCCGCAGCAGCGTTTGAAATGACGGCAACCTATGATCGAGCCATCAGTAACTACATGGCCGGTGTGACTGCAAAAGATGCCGGCGAAACAAGTAGCTTTGGTCCGCGATTGTCAATGTCGTATCGACTGCAGCAGGAACTTCGTTACGGCGAAAACCCGCACCAGCGAGCTGCGTTCTACGTCGAAGACGCCCCTTCGCCAACTTCGATCGCCAGCGCCAAACAGCTGAATGGCAAAGAATTGTCATATAACAATTTACTTGATCTGGATGCCGCCAAGGCGATCGTTTCTGAGTACACTCAGCCAGCGGCATGCGTCATCAAGCACAACAATCCCTGCGGTTGTGCGATCGGTGACACTTTGGCCATCGCTTTCGACAAGGCGTATGAAGGCGATCCGATCAGCGCGTTTGGATCGATCATTGGTTTGAACAGGACTGTCGATGTGGCAACGGCCGAAGCCATGTGTACGCCCGGTCGATTTATCGAAGCCATTATCGCACCGGCTTACGAAGAAGCCGCGATTCAGATTCTGAC
>JBDNFT010000906.1:0-5562 GCA_041689695.1 Planctomycetaceae bacterium
CGTGCAAAGCTTTCTTATCTGCACGGAAGAAGCACAGCAAAAAGCCAATATAAAATGTCAGCGCAGTTACCAAACCTGAACCAAAACGACCGAACGCCTGCTCCCGAGTCATCGGTTTGTCGTCTTCACGCAGAACCATCAGGCCGATACTCGCCTTCCCCAATGTAGAGCGTGATGCGCCAGATTCCATTGATGCAAAATAGAATCCCACCAGTGCCAGGGAAGCTATGATCTGCACGCCCAATTGCAGCAAGGGAGCCGCACTCCAGCCGTAGAAGGTGAATAACATGCCGAAGAGTGTTCCAATAAATCCACCCACAAGTGACAGCAATACGACCAGAATCATGTCAATCTGAAATGCCAGGAATCGCGGTCCGAAACCAGCTGTCTCCAGATCAGGGAATTCATTCACCAGCGTCAAATCCGGTTTGAAGTACAGGCCATACAATCCGATGACACGCATCATAAAGACGGCGGGAAACGCCATCAGGCCACAGATAACGAAGAACGTCAGGAAGTAGAACGTGAACACCATCGGCATCTGATAAAACATAAACTGGAAGTTGCCTTCTCCCATATCTACGATGTTTTCCTTCGCCCATTTCAGTGCTGCAGCTTCCTGGATCAAAAGCCATGCGATAATTCGTACACCAGCGACGAGCATCGTGATGGCGACACCCAGCGGCACAATCAGCACCATGAACAGGTTCAGCATGAAGATGTACATTGATGGCTTGATGGTCTTGACGAAATCCTTCGCCATCCACCAGATCAGCCACGCTCTGTATTGATAATTCTGGGTCATGTGAATGATAGCCGCTGGCAACACCAGCAGCGGAATTACCAGCAGACAACACCCGAAAATGATCGCCGCGACGGGGCTGAAGATGCCCAGAATATTCGTGATCCAGTTGAAGGGAATCAGCAGCACCGCGGGCCAGACATAGAACCGGAAACCCATCGTCAGATTGCCGAAGAAATCCATCGGAAATCGCTTGATCTTCTTTTCCCCGGCCAATGTGAGCTTTGTAATGGCAATCGCTAACGTCCATGCCCAACCTCCGAAACCTAACTGGAACACGACAGTCAGAAAAATCCAGAATGCCGCAGGAGGCTCAAACATCGGCTGGAGATGCGGAGCCCGAAGTTTTATGACCTGCCCTGGAGCCGTGTAGTAGGTTCTGTCATAAACGGCTTTTGATCCCTTTTCCTTGGGGACCGTCAGCGTCAAAACATTGCCTTCAATCTTGATGTTTGTCTTATCGGCATCTGCACTGGCCTGCAATTCTGCGGCTCTGGAGATGCGATAATAGGTCAACGCAAACATGCAAGTCAGGGACATCGACAACGTCACTGACCAAATCATGGCCGTGCGTACTCCGTAGCCCCAATGCTTCTTCAGAAACTTCCAGCCATTGCTCCAGATGACACCGTAGAATTCTTCGGGCGGCGGCCCCTTGCGTTCATGTCTGATGCGTTGCCGTTCGCTCAACGCACCAGTGGCAATCTCAACACCGCACTTCGGGCATTCCTTGGCATCCATATCCACCGGTCTGGCACACCCCGGACAAATTCGCTTCCTGGTGTCTTCCATGTTCCGCAGGTCAAGACTTGCCAGCGGATCGCCGAAGATATTTTCTTCCTCCGGTTCCGGGCGAGCTTTCGCGACAGGGCGGTCACCTTTCGGCAACGGAACGCGAATTCGTTCTCCACACTGTTTACACTTGACGACTTTTCCTGCCGCCTGGTCGGAAACGGTCGCAACTGCTTCGCAGGCTTTGCAGCGAACTTTGATGGGCATGACAATCTCGTGGAATTTCGGGCTCGTGGAATCTCTGAACGCGAACAAAGCAAGTCCGCGAACCGAAATTTAACAGACCCGCGAATCCGAACAACATACTTAGCCACTCGATCTGTGGCGAATGGTTTTTCTGGCCTTCGCTAAGAAAAGTACGTCAGGCTTTCCAGCCTGACATGAAGCAAAGCAGTCAGCCTGGAAAGGCTGACGTACTTCATGCAGATCGGCCGGACGCACCTGCGCTCATTCAAACCGCACATCAAACGGTAAAATCATCATCACCGGTTCTTCGGAAATCTGTCGCAGTGCGGACAAATATCGCAGGGCCGGGCGAGCGGATTCGGGAAGCATTGCAGCCAATTCGGCCAGCGGGTGGCTGGCGGAAGTCGTCTGTCCCAGCAGCATTTCCAATGGACTTTGGGCTTTCGGCAGATCTTCGAGTTCCAGCTTCCCGGCCTCATCGCCAACCAATTTTCGCGTGTGAGCGATCGCGTCGGCCAATGTGCCTAGCTGATCCACCAGGCCGATTTCTTTTGCCTGCCGACCTGTGTAAACGCGACCGCGAGCCAATGCTTCCAATGCTGCGTATTCCATGTGTCGTCCGGTGGCCGCCTTCTGAGTGAATTGGGCGTAGACATTGTTCAACATCTGTTGCATCGATTCGCGTTCGGAATCTGAAAACGCCGTCGTGGGACTCAACACTCCGCTATTCTTACCGCGTTGAATCACTGACGTTGTGACTCCGAATTTCTTCATCAACCCGTCCAGTGCGACTTTGCCGCCAAGCACACCAATGGAACCTGTCAGCGTGCCTGGTTCTGCAAAGATCGCATCCGCTCCCATGGAAATGTAATAACCGCCACTGGCCGCTGTGTCTCCCATGCTGGCCACCACTGGTTTGTTTGTCGCTTCCAGAGCCCGCCAGATCAGATCGCTCGCCAGCGCACTGCCGCCAGGGCTGTCCACACGCAACACGATCGCTTTGACATTTTCGTCCTTGCCGAGTTTTTCGATCAGTGGCACGATTTTATCAGAGCTGATCGAGGCTTCGGAAAACAGACTCATAGAACCACCGCCGGAAACGATCATGCCTTCCAGTCGCAACACGGCAATCCGGGGTCGAGTGCTGGAAGTCTGCGATGATCCGCCGGAAAAGATTTCCATCAACGAAAACAAGTCCAGTTCCGTGTTCATTTTCTTCTTGCGATAGTCATCACGGATGCGCACTTCCAGAGACGTGTCGCCAGCCGCAATCAGGCTAAGCAACTGATCGTGATAAGCAAGCTCATCAATCAATCCCAGTTCTTTAGCACGAGCAGTGGAAAGCAGACCTTCATCGATAATGGCTTTGACTTTGTCTTCCGGCAGTTTTCTTGCCGTTGCGATCTGACTGACCATGGATGCATAGTAGTCATCCAGAATTTCTTCCATCTCCTGGCGAAATTCGGGACTCATTTCCGACCTTGTATATGGTTCGGCAGCCGATTTGAATGCTCCCACGCGCAGCATGTCGGCTTTGATGTCCAGCATTTCAAACAGGTTCTTGTAGAACATCACTTCCGCGCGCAGGCCGGTCAGCATCAGTGTGCCTGATTCCGGCATGAAGATTTTGTCACACGAAGCAGCCAGCAGATAATCTTTGTTGCTGCCGTCATTCATGCGAGCCCAAACGGGTTTGCCAGCGGCTTTGATTTCCGCAACGGCCGTTTGAAGTTCGTTCAATCGAGCCCAGCCGATCTCAAGGCCATCAATATGCAGAATCACACCTTTGATTGATTTGTCCTTCGCAGCCTGATGCATGCGATCCAGGATCGTAGTCAGATTCTCAACCAGATCTCCGAACAGGCCTGGCATCTGTTGATGTTCTGGATACGAACCCGACAGTTTGATTTCTGCCCAATCGATGCGTGTCTTTCGTTCGGCCTTCTTCTGATCGGCTGCGGCTGGTTTCGTGTCGGCTGGTTTGGCTTCATCGAAACCGTGAGTTGACGATGTTGACAGTACGGTCAACAAAATACTGAACACTATGAATCTGGTCATCGCTTTTCCTTTAGGGAGTATCGTTTCGGATGGTAGTCGGTGTTGTGGTGATGTTTTCAGCGGCTTTGTCGCATTAGTGAGCCGCAAAGCGCTAGCTGCGGGTGAGTGTGTAAACAACGCAGGGAAAACACCCGCGGCTAGCGGGCTGTTGATTTAGTCTCAACCGAGATCGCTTACGTTTAACCCGACTCGAAGAGGAGGCGGAGTGGTCTGGCACCTCCTCTTCGAGTCGGGTTAAACGATTAAATCAACACCCGCGGCTAGCAGCTTGCGGCTCACGATTGTGCCTCAATCGACAGCCTGCTCGGGGAGAAGGGACTGTGTTTCCTTTTCAAAAAGTCATTTCTAATCGCGTGACGTATCATCAATGACGCAGTCACTTTGGTATTGCTACGTGACATGCCGCACCCCCAGCTTCTGGAGTTTCCTGCAGAATGATGCCATTATGCATTCGCACGATTTGCCACGCCAGGCAAAGTCCGAATCCAAGACCGCGTCCGGCCGATCGTCCTGAATAAAATGGGTTGAACATATGTCGCCGAACTTCATCGGAAATAATGCCCGGGCCGTCATCGACAACTGACAATTCGAATGTGTTTTGCAGATCATCGCGGAGCGTCACGGAAACGCTGCCTTCCTGATCAGCTCCGCGCAGTGATTCGATTCCGTTGCGCACAAGCTGGGCGATGAGCGTACTGATCTGCGTTCGATCGACCATGACCTCAATGACATCGGCCGTGGTGGCGAAGTGAATTTCGATGCCAGCTTCTGTCGCGGACTTGCCGAATGGTTCCAGCGTTTGCTGAACGACTTCGACCAGATTGACGCGTTGCTTCTGCGGCTGCGGCGGGCGAGCGAACAGCATCGAATTGCCAATCATATCCCGCACACGCCATGCCTGAGCACCAATCGTTTCGAATGCCTGCCGACGATCGGCTGATTGCTCACTCTTGAGCAGGATCTGAGTTTGTCCCAAAATGCTGCCGAGCGGATTGTTGATTTCGTGCCCCGCTCCGGCTGCGAATTCAGCCATCGCTTCCAGCAAGTCAGCACGTGGCAGCAGGATCGCTCGATCATTCGCTCGCGCCAATAACTGACGAGACGCAGAGGTCAGCGTTGCGTGCAACGCTGCCTGTTTCGGTTCCTGATCTTCCGGAAACTGAAGAATGATGGCGGCGGCCAGATCTGGCCATGTCAGCACTTTCACATGCAGGCCGCCGATGAGTCCAGTTTCTGCAATTGCTTCGATGATATCGCCCTGATCAAGCAGAATCGCAAAAGGCTGCGCGATCGCCATATGGCTGAACTGCGGTGGATCGCCATCCACAGCACGACAACAGATCACCTGCAACTCTTCTGCGGCATTTGGGCTGATGAGCACAGCGGCCGATGCACCTCCCAGCCGAATCCACGCTTCGGCAACCAGTGGCAACAAGTCGTTCCAGCCCGATTCTGAAACCTGTGCTTCCAGCAGTCGATGAAGAAATGGTGCGTCACCATGCTGTTCTTCCGTCGATTTGCTCAATTTTCTGCTCCGGATGTGCGGCTGATTCTCATTTGGCTCAAGGACCAGTATAACCGCGGCATTGACGCATCGCCATGTTGGCACAGTAAGAGAATTAAGTGTCCGATTTTAGGGTGAACCGCAATGAGATAGCGGTCTGTTGATTTACTCTCAGCCGAAATCGCTTCCGTTTAACCCGACTCGAAGAGGAGGCGGGGCA
>JBDNFT010000907.1:0-4065 GCA_041689695.1 Planctomycetaceae bacterium
GATGAAGAGTTCGAAGACGAAGAAGACTTCGAAGACGATGACTTCGATGACGACGATGATGATGACTTCGACGACGATGATGACGACGACGAGGAAGAAGAAGAAGAGGTGGAAGACGAGGACTAAGGAACTGTCCCGATAGAAGATCCCGAGAAGTACGTCAGGCTTTCCAGCCTGACACGACGATAGACGAGTCGGCCTGGAAAGGCTGACGTACATTGTTTCCGGGCTTTTCCTAAGTTTCTCCGCGATTGACTTCAGCAACGCCACGGTGTACTGCCAGTGGGATCGGTTGAAGTCGTGGGCGTCAGAACGTAGCCTTCAGGGCACTCCGAAATGGGAGTGCCCTTTTTTGTGGAATTACTATCGTGGTGGGAGTCATTCGGATGGACGGTTTGTGGGAGCAGATCCAGGAAACTCAGGAATGGCTGACAAGCCGTTGGGCTGGACCTGCCCGCGTGGGATTGATTCTGGGAACGGGGCTTGGTGGACTGGCGACGAAGATCAAGACGGACGTCGCCATCCCGTATGCTGAAATTCCTCACTTTCCGCGATCCACGGCACCGTCACATGCCGGCAAGTTGTTGTGTGGCACGCTCGAGGGCGTTCCTGTGATGGCGATGGAAGGACGGATTCACTACTACGAAGGATATTCACTGCAGCAGGTGACTTTTCCAATTCGCGTCATGAAAGCCATGGGAGCCGATACGCTTGTCGTCACCAGTGCCGTTGGTGGAATGAATCCGCAATACAGTCTGGCGGATATTGTGATTCTGGAAGATCACATCAATTTGATGCCTGACAATCCATTGCGAGGCATCAATGACGATCGCCTTGGGCCGCGATTTCCGGACATGAGCGAGCCATGGAACAGAAAGCTGATTGAGAAGGCTCGCCGAATTGCTTTGGAACTTGGCATTTCGGCCCACAAAGGCGTGCTGGTGGCGGTACCCGGACCGAATCTGGAGACTCGTGCCGAATACCGCATGCTGCGCATGATGGGGGCCGACATCGTTGGCATGTCGACGGTGCCGGAGTGCATCGCAGCAGTCCATGCGGGATTGAAGACAGTCGGTTTTTCAATCGTGACAGACATGTGTTTGCCGGATGCACTGGAACCGGCAGATATCAGCAAAATCCTGAAAGTTGCGGCACAGGGCGGTGAGCGGCTCGAACGACTTTTAGTGGAACTTTTCCGACAGTTGGATGTGCCTGTCTAGTTCATCGCGGTCAAAACCACAATGTGCGCCGTAGACTCAGGCTGCACTATGGTTTTCTCGTTCCGGCATACGCTGAGCGTGATGCAGGTACGCGACCAGCAGATTCTGCCATAGGACAACGTAAGTTACGCCAATCCTTGCCAGGCTTTTCGGGTAGGGTGCGAAATCCGCCGAAAATCCGTGCCGGTGTGGAGACAGTTTTTGTGGTAACTGGCCACAAACGCATCGGCGTGTTGACCGGATCGGCGGGAATTGGGACTCTGCGAACAGCAAATGAATCTTATTGCGCAAATCGAGCGCAGTGAATTCGTAGGCCTCTCTTCAGACCACGTTCAGAATTCTCCCCTCTTCTGAGTTCCATTCCCGGATCGCGTTCCCGGTTCAGCCATTTGACTGGAAACCGACGCGTTTCGGCAGGAGTCTCTCTCCATGCTGCCAACAAAATCCTTTCACGTCTATGTGCTCTGTGCGGGTATTGTCGGAATGACAATTCCGGGCTGCGCGACGTCGTTCTTCGACACCGCGATGCTGAAAGCCTCCGCCTTGAAGCCACCCATTATGGAAGGAAACGCGACTGAAAATCGTGCCATCACGCAATTCTCAGACGCGCTGATTGAAGACAATGAAAAAGCCTTTCGACGCAGCGTATCGACGCGATTTGAGCAGCGTGCGATGCGATCTGCCGACGCATGGAAAGATCTGGACATCCTGAAACTTCCCAAGACAAAGCTGGAAATTGTCGAGAGCACGGCTCTGGACGACAACACTTTTGAAACCATCGCGAAAGACGAAAAAGGCACCAAGTATCAGTTCAAAATTGCGCGCGACGAGGAAAAACGGCGGTGGGTGGTCGATGATGTTCTGATTCGACAGAAGAAAAAGGGAACGAGCGCGACGAAGTCGGTCACGGAAGTTATGGACCTGCTTCTGACGGTGCGCGAGTTTCTGATAACGCTGAAGGACAATGATCGATCGACTATTTTGTCAACGGTCACGGTCAGTCTGCGAGAACCATTGGAACAGATGCCGGAAGCATGGATGAGTCGGCTGTTGGAACGCGTCGCCAAGGAATGCGACAGCGAAATGGCTCGCCGACCGGAAATCCAGATGAACGAATCCGATGCTCTGGTCAAAATGCCATCGAAGAACGGTTTTCTGCTGCTGAAGGTCGCTCGGGAAGATGACCAATGGCTGTTCTCAGATATCGAAGTTCGGCAGCGAAAAACGGATGACCATCCGGGATCTGTCCTGCGTCAGGCGCGGGCTTTGAAAGCTGTTTCACAATTCCTTGCGGCCTACGAACTTCAGGACAAAGCCGAGCTGAAGACGCTGTGCGACCCCACGTTTTTCAGTACGTCGCTGGAAATTGGCGATCTTGCCATGATTCACATGCCGTCCGCAAAGCACGCACCGGACGACTTTGAAATCCGCTCATTCTCTGGTCAGTTGACCATCATGGTGCCTGACAAAACTCAGATCGTGCAGTTGGATCTCACGACACTCAAGGATGACGATCGCAAAGCTGTCGAGAAACTGTCCGAAGGGACTGTGGAGTCGTCGTTTGTAATACGGGATATTACGATTTACGATCGCCAGACACGCAAGCAGCAGAAGCTGGAATCCGCATTCACCGCTCCTGCACGAGCGATGCTGTTTGTTTCAGCGTTGCATGAACAGAACGTGCCGATTCTGAGGCAACTGTCTACCAAAGAGTTTTCAAAGGGTACATGGGATCGCATTGATCCAGCCCTCGTTTCGCAGCTTCCAATGGCTGAAGTTCCGCGTGGTGAACTGACGTTGCAGGAAACAGACGTTCGCGGTGATACGACAGAAATGCAATTCCTGTCTGACAGTGGGCAGATCTGCAACATCATCATGCGAAGCGAAAACGGAAAGCTGAATGTGGATGACGTGCAGTATCCGAATGCTGCGATGCAGGTGGCTTCTTTGCGAAATCATTTGCAAGTGACGGTCCCAATCATCGAATTGGCTTCCGCGTGGAAAAAGCAAGATCTTGAAGGTGTGAAACGCTCCTGCTCAACAGATTTCAATCGGTTGATCTGGGGAAATCTGAAAGCCGTTCCGGAAGAATTTGATCGCTTGCCAGAAATGCTGCTGGTGCCGACACAATCAACAGAAATGGCCGATTCACAGGCGATGGTGGAACTGGCGAAATCTGGAAATCAACCTGTGAGCGTGCGGCTGCTGAAAGAAAACAGTCAGTGGGTCATCGACGAAATTTCGATCCGACAGCCAGATGGAGTCGTCTTCAATATTCGACAAAACCTGCGACGCGAAATCGCTCAACGGTTTCTCGACAATCCCAACGGCGGCATCATGCAGGCTGGTCACGAAACGCAGCCCGGAAATCCTTCCGGAATTGTGCATGCATTCGGCGAATCGCAGGCACCGCGTCGCGGAAATCTGACACTGCCGTCCAGCGGAAAACCGAAGGCCAGATCAGCGATGTTGCCGCCCGGAATGGATCTGACCCCTGCTCCCAAACCGGCATCCATTGATGGACTGTTGAAATTTGGTCCGGATGCTGATGCCGAGGTTTCCAAACCGACTGCCGCCGCAAAAACGGATATCATCCACGGTGTGAGTGGCAACGATGCCCGTGCAGAATCCGACGAGTTGCTGTATTCAGACGACGAAGCGGACCCACAACCGAGGAAACCCGCGTTGTCTCCATTGAATGACATCAGCCAACACCCAATCGAAATCTCGGTTGACTGATCGGCGGTCAATTCTGTTAATTCTAGCGCTTTCTATGTGCTGCGGGCCTGATGAGAACCCTTCCGAAAATGGATCTGAAAGACAAAAAAAAGGAGGAAAAAAAATA
>JBDNFT010000908.1:0-1941 GCA_041689695.1 Planctomycetaceae bacterium
AAAACCGTTCAGCCGCTTGATCTGACGCAGATCGATGAATGTCATTCGCTGATGGATATTCTGAATTCCGCAGATCCTGTCGGTTTGGCGCGCTTCCTGCTGAAGCCTGATACAAAGTTGTTGCCGTTTTCTGAGGTGCAGTTTCTGGCCCCGATCGATCAGCAGGAAGTCTGGGCCGCTGGCGTGACCTATAAACGCAGCCAGGTGGCTCGGATGGAAGAATCCGAAGCGGCTGCATCGCACTATGACAAAGTTTACACGGCTGATCGGCCGGAGATTTTCTTCAAGGCAACAGCCAACCGTGTCTCCGGGCCAGGCTTACCGCTTCGAGTTCGATACGATAGCGCGTGGAGTGTTCCTGAACCGGAATTCACATTGGTGATCAACAAGGCTGGCAAGATCGTCGGTTACACCATCGGAAATGACATGTCGGCCCGCGACATCGAAGGTGAAAATCCGCTGTATCTGCCGCAGGCAAAAATGTACAAGCAATGTGCCGGACTTGGACCTTGCGTGCTACTGGCAGATGGTCCGCTCAATCCAGACGCCATCGACATCCAACTGGAAATTCGGCGAGGCGGAACGGTGGTGACATCGGATGCCACGAAGTTGAGTCAGATGAAGCGTACTCCAGAAGAACTTGTTGCCTGGCTGTTCCGCGAGAACGACATCCCAAATGGTGCATTTCTGATGACTGGAACTGGTATCGTGCCTGACGATAATTTCACGCTGGAAAATGGCGACGAAGTTTCCATCACGATCACCGGCATTGGTTGTCTGATAAATCCCATAGTCAAGGACGCAAGCCGCTGAAAGGCATGATAGATACTAAAAAAATCACAACGGGGCGGATTCCGATTTTGCGGCCATCTTAGGATCATGCGATCAATAAGTGAGCGGCCAGGCGCTCACTTCAAAACTGACAGTTATTTATCGAGCGATCCTTAGTGGGAACTTACACGCCAAATTCGCTATGAAAGGGAACTTGATAGTCAGCGTTGCCATGTCTCGGTCATGCGTCAATGTTGAAAAAATGCCACCAGTCTGCGTAATCGATACAAAAGTTTATGCCTTCCCAAGGGTAAATGGGAAAACCCGGCAAGCCTTGACGGTGACCTTCGATCGCTCAGCGTCTGTTCAGATAACGACCTCATGAAGTTTGAGTTGGTCTGAATTGGAAGTTGTCAGTCGGATTTTTCCGACCCAAAGAAGGCTGCTCAGAGATGGTTCCTCGTACTTCACTTTGGATTCTTCGGAGTGTCCTGGGATATCGAGTTGAGACAAAGGCAGTCCGTCGGGCGTTGAGTGAGTTCTGTGAGCGAATGTGGAAGGCACGCTTGCGACAACGGGCAATTCGACTGGCTGCGGTGGCAGTCGCAAATTTGGTGATACACTCCACGTTCTGTGCGACTGTCATGGCTCAGTTGCCGACGGGTGCCAATGTCGTCGCCGGGAATGCGGTGATCAGTGCGACAGCCAATCAACTGGACGTGAATGCCACGTCGACTCGGACGATCGTCAACTGGAATCAGTTCAACATCGGCGTGGGGCAGACGGCCAACTTCAATCTGCCGGACTCCAGCAGCGCGATTTTGAATCGTGTGACCTCAATCGATATGCCGTCCGCCATCAACGGCGCGCTGAATTCGAACGGGCATGTTTACGTGGTGAATCCGAGCGGCATCGTCGTAGGCTCGGGCGGTATTGTGAACACAAACGCGTTTGTCGCATCAACGCTGGACATCGCGAACGACAAGTTTATGGCCGGAGGAGCGCTGACTTTCTCTGGTGATTCGGCTGCGGCCATTGTGAACAACGGTACCATCAACACCGGTGATGGCGGCGCGCATTTGATTGCGAATCAGATTGCGAACAACGGAACGATCACGAGCATTGGCGGGAATATTACCTTGTCCGGTGGCGGAAGCGTCACTCTGAATA
>JBDNFT010000909.1:0-7879 GCA_041689695.1 Planctomycetaceae bacterium
GTTCGCCGATCGCTTGAATGCGTTCATCGGACAGTGGCGGAAAGGCTTTTTTGCCAAAATGCACCAACATGTCTACTGAAGATCTTAACACGCTGAGGGATTCCGACCTGGGACAGGTCGGACTACAATTTTGCCTTGTCCTGACAGCCTACACCAGCGAGAATGTGACAGGTTTCAAATAGAGATTGTCACGGTTCTTAGATGGTTGAGTTATGGCCGGTATTTCGATCGCATGTTCTTCGTGTGGAGCCTCCCTTAAGCTGCCAGACGCTGGCATGATCGGCAAACGAGTCAAGTGCCCAAAATGTGGCAATCGGTTTGTCCTGACGCTGCCTCCAGTGCCGACGTCGGAACCCGAAGAGGTGCCGCTGCAGCTTGTCGATCCTGCCGGCCCCACCGCTGCGCCTGTGCTGGGAACTTCAGCTCGCTGGGTTCCGGATGCTCCAGCTCCAGTTTTTCCCTCGGCACCTGCCGTTCAGCCGACCGCAGCGAAAGGTGGATTTGATGCGCCCGTATTCCAGGGAAACTTCCTTTCAAATTCTCCCCCCGAAATCGCAGTTGCACCATTTGCAGTTCCAGGCTTGGACGCCAATGCTTCCTCACCGACCGGAAGCGTTATCGACAGAGTCAAAGGTCGCCGAAAGAAGTCGCCTGACAAAACCATGATGGCGGGTATCGCAGTTCTGTGCATCAGCGCTGTTGGTGGCGGCATCTGGTTTTTGTTACAGGCCAGCGTTGAGGTGCCACAACCCAGGATCAAGCCGAATCCTGAATATCAGGCAATCGTTGCTGAACGAGCGGCATCCAATGACGACGCCAAGACATTAAGCCCGACATCTGGCGAGCCAATCCCAATTGATTACCTGCCATTTACTCCACAGATTTTGTGTCATATGCATCCGGCGGAGCTATGGAAAGATGATCGCAACACGGCCGAGCTGCATGCAATGCTGAGTACGCTGGACATTTGGCTGAAGGAACAGATCAAAACACGAACTCGCTTTGAACCGGAAGAAATATCTGAACTGACGTTTGCAATAAATTTCGGTGCAAGAATGTCGGCACCTGATGTCGCGGCTGTAGTGCGGCTGAAATCACCGCAAACTGATCAGGAGTTTATGAAACGATTCAAGGGCCGTATTTATGATGACCCAAAATTTGAATTGTACGAAGCTTCTGACTTCAGCTACCTGAAAATCGACAACCAAACATTCGTTCTTGCTCCATCGAATATGTCTGAATCCCTGGCCATGGCCCTGAAGGATCCGGCACTTTTGTTGTCCGACATGGAGCCGCTCGTTGAGCAATCTGATCGTGATCGGCATCTTTCATTGTTGTTTGACTTAAAGATTCTGGATTCACATCGAGAAGACGCTTTCATGTCTCAAATGCAAATGCTCGCAGACAAATTCCTCTTCTGGTTTGGCGAAGACGTCCAGACAGTTTCCTGGAGCGTCCATCTTGAGCCAAATCTTTACATGGAAACGCTGTTGCATCAGACGCAGGCCAGCACGCCCGTCAAGCTGCAGCGATTTGCTCAAGTGAAGTTATCAAACCTTCCGGAAGAAATTCTGCAAGGCGTACGAATGATGCGGCCGTCAACAATCGGCTCCCGCGAAATGATCGGTCGGTTTCCGGCAATGATTAAGGCGTTAGAAATCGGCACGACCGCCCATATTGATCCGGCTGGTGTGCGGCTTGTGTCACTGTTGCCGCAAAATGCTTCAGCTAACCTGGCCGCAGGTGCGATGCTGACATGGAATCAATCGCTGCTCACAAACTTCGATGACGCTTCACATCTGACAAAAATTGACACAACAAACGTGCCGGACAAAGTTGCCGACCGATTGAAAATGAATGTTCTTATCGATTTCCGACAGACACCGATTCAGGAAGCGTTCAGCTACATCGGCGAAACGATCAAGACCGAAATCACTATCGATGGCAAAGCATTCCAAGGCGCTGGCTTTACACAGGTAATGGCTCAAACGTATGACCTTGGTTCGGTCCCCGCTCTCAAAGCCATTGACACGATTTTCACCAAATACGCTGGCGAACGTGATCCTATGGTGTTGATTGTGGACGAGACAACGAAAAAGATTGTGGTCTCGACGGTTTCGAAAGCAAAGGCTGATGGTTTGACGCCGTATGATACCAAGCAGTGATGCTTCAGGTGTGGCGATTCTAACCTTGTTCCGAGGCTCCTGCCTCGGAACACACTGCCAGGAGGCTCCTGCCTCCACGGTCAACACTGGAGGCGGGAGCCTCCAATGCATCGCGTTCCAGGGCAGGAGCCCGGGAACGAGGCGTGCAGCATTACTTCGGTGCCCGCCATAGTGCCTTCGTTTCGGAAATCAGCCGATCAGCCGCCGCTGGCCCCCATGTTCCGGCTGGATAAAACTCGGGAGATGATGAACTGGATTCCCAGGCCTCCAATACGGGCGTCACAAATCGCCATGCAGCCTCTAGCTCGTCGCTCCGCGTAAACAAAGTCGAATCGCCACGCATCACATCCAACAAAAGTCGCTCATAAGCTTCAGGCAACTGAGCCGTAAAATGGTCTTCGTATTCAAAATCCATAGACACGGGCTGCACCTGATAATTCATGCCAGGTCGTTTTGTTGAAAAGCGAAGTGAGATCGCTTCCTGCGGCTGAATACGCAGGATCAACTGATTTGGGCGTGTTTCAACAATGTCACATAGATCGCCATCACATTCGACTGTCGAAAACAGATTCAATGGTGGCTTCTTGAATTGAATTGCGATCTCCGTCATTTGCTTTGGAAGTCGCTTACCGGTTCGCAAAAAGAAGGGCACTCCCGCCCAACGCCAGTTGTCGATGGCAACTCGCATCGCCACATAAGTTTCGCGATTGGACTGCGGATTCACACGTTCTTCTTCCCGATAAGCCAGCGCTGGCTGTCGATTGACAAGTCCGTCCGAATATTGGCCGCGAATCGCCCAATTTGCGATCGGTCCGCTGACACCCGGTCGCAGCGCCTGCAGCACTTTCATTTTTTCGTCACGGATCTCGCGGCCCTGGAACAGCGATGGCGGATCCATCGCAATCAGACACAGCAATTGCAGCACATGATTCTGCAGAACATCGCGCATCGCTCCGGATGTGTCGTAGTAACCTCCTCGCGCACCTTCCATCCCCAATGATTCAGCCACAGTGATTTGTATGTTTTCGACATGATTGCGATTTAACAACGGGTCGAAAATGGCGTTACCAAATCGAAACAGCAAAATATTCTGGACCGTTTCTTTGCCAAGATAGTGATCAATGCGATAGATTTGATTTTCGTGAAGATACTTGGAAAACTGCACAGTCAGTTCCTGCGCCGATGCCAGGTCGCGACCGAACGGTTTTTCCACAACGACTCGCAGGCGAGTCTGAGCCTCACGAGGTGGAATCATGCCAGACGCATCAAGTCCTTCGACAGCCGGGGCGAACAAATCGGGTGTCGTGGCAAGATAAACAATTCTTGTCGATTCTCCTTGTGCTCCAACTTGCGACTCAATTGCCTCGACCGATGTCTTCAGGTTTTCGTACTCGGAAGAGTTTGTGATATCCAGTTGCTGATAGAACAATTGTTTCGCGAACACTTCCCATGCGGCGGAGTCAAATTTGTCTTCGCCAAGGCGTGCCTTGATCGTGTCGTGTACTTCCGTACGGAATTCTTCGTGTGATTTCGCACGCCTGCCAACGCCAATCACGGGACACGTCGGAGACAAAAACTGCTGCTGAGACAGACGAAACAACGCTGGAATCAGCTTGCGAGATGTCAGATCTCCAGAAGCTCCGAAGATCAGGATTGTCGTGTCGCTGGATGCTGCCATGTTAGGTTCTTTCAAATCCGTTTTTACTTCGCGCGGGCCGGATGGAGGTGTAGCCGGACTCGTGAGAGTTCGGGGACATGGCAGCGATTCCCTCCGAAGTCTCATGACTTCGGCTACAGAGAAATGCCGCTTTTCTGGCCGCGTTCAATACACTGTGGTACATTCTTCAGATGCGAGTTGTACGGCACAACGCCGAATCACGGAAGGGTAGCGTTCGGCGATCATTGGACTGATTCCGTTCAAAACTAGCCGATTCCGACCCGACGTCGGGAAAACGGCAGGATCTTGCTTGATGGACTTCGATAACGCAGGTAAACGTGCCGTTTTCAAGTTCGAATTTGTGCCAGAAAACAGGTTTTTTCGTATCCCATGTCAGTTTTGATTCAACTCACCGACGGCGTCAAGAGTTTCGGCGACCAGATGCTGCTCGATTCCACCAATGTGACTCTGTACGAAAACGAAAAAGTCGGTTTCATCGGCCGCAACGGAGCCGGGAAGTCAACCCTGCTGCGCGTCCTGCTGGGCGACGAAGAACTCGACAGCGGTTCCGTTATGCGCTCGCCAAATCTGCGTGTCGGCTATTTGCGGCAGCATGATCCGTTTCTTCCACAAGAATCCGCGATGGATTTTCTGATTCGAGACAGCGGACAGCCAGACTGGAAGTGCGGAGAAGTCGCTTCGGAATTCGAACTCAAAGGATTGTATCTGAATGGCCCCGTGAAGGGGTTGTCCGGCGGTTGGCAGACACGTGTCAAACTGGCGGCGTTGCTTTTGCACGATCCAAACCTGTTGATGCTGGACGAACCAACAAACTTTCTCGACCTGCGCACACAGATTCTGCTTGAACATTTCCTGAAGCATTTTCCGGCTGCGTGTTTGATCGTATCGCACGATCGCGAGTTCCTGACCGCGACCTGCGATCAGACGCTCGACGTCAATCGCGGTCAACTGACGATGTACAACGGCAAGATTTCGGGATACCTGAAGCAGGTCGAAGAAGCAAAAGTCCGCGCGGAACGCACCAATGTCGGCGTACTGGCAAAGCAAAAGCAACTGCAGCGATTTATCGACAAAAACAAAGCCCGTGCGACAGGTGCCAGCCAGGCACGATCGAAACAAAAACAACTGGACCGATTGTCGCTGGAAGAAATTGAAGTCGATTTACCAACAGCTCACATTCGCCCACCGCAAGTCGAAACACGCCAGGGGCCAGCAGTGCGCTGTATGGATCTCAGTATCGGATACGATGGCAAAGCCGTTGCAACAGGCATCGAACTGGAAGTTGAACACCAACAGCGCGCGGCGATTGTGGGAGACAACGGCCAGGGTAAGACAACGCTGCTGCGAACTCTGGTCGATTCGCTGCAGCCCGTCGAAGGAAAAGTGAAATGGGGCTACGGTTGTGAAATCGGAGTCTACGCTCAGCACGTTTACACGACGTTACCTCCTGAGCAAACCGTACTGGAGTACCTGGAATACAAAGCCAAACCGGGCACGACAACACAAGAATGCCTCGCTTGCGCCGGATCGCTGCTGTTCCGTGGCGGTCATACGAAAAAGCCGATCAAGGTGTTGTCCGGAGGTGAACGTGCTCGCTTGTGTATGGCCGGACTGCTGTTGGGAACATACAATATTCTGATTCTCGACGAACCGGGAAACCATCTGGACGTCGAAACAGTGGAATCCCTTGCGGAAGCCTTGCTTGAATATAAGGGCACAGTGATTTTCACGAGCCACGACCGCCACTTCGTTCGTCGCGTCGCCACGAGTATCATTGAAGTTCGAGACGGCAGGGCTCGCAATTACGCAGGAAAGTACGACGACTACATTTACTACGTCAACAAAGAGATTGAGGAAGGCGAACGCGAACGAGCAACCAACCGCATGTCCGCCGCTCCTGCCGGGAAGGGTGCCGGTGCGAAGGCCGAAAAACCTTCGTCTGGAAAAGACATTCACCAGCAACGTAAGACGCTTCGCAATATGGAAAAGAACATCGCTAAGCTCGATGAGCAGCGCAAAGCCCTGAATGCTGAGATGCTCAATACGTCCGATGCAAAAAAGGCCATGAGTCTGCATACGCAGATTGAAACAGTTGCCAAAGAACTCGCTGAGGTTGAAGAACGTTGGGTCGAATTGTCCCAGGAACTTGGGGATTGGTAGCGTCTAAAGAGTCGTCTCGTATGTCCCTTATCCCCGAAGGTTGTCGATTTAGTGAGCCGCAAAGCGATAGCGGGCTGTTGATTTAGTCTCAACCGAGATCGCTTACGTTTAACCCGACTCGAAGAGGAGGCGGAGTGGTATGGCACCTCCTCTTCGAGTCGGGTTAAACGATTAAATCAACACCCGCCTAGCTGCGGGTGAGTGTGTAAAAGACGCACGTGGCGAGAATTGATACTCTTGGCGAGCGGGGGATGTCAATCCCCTGATCGCGTTCCGCGTGCGGTATCAGTGGACTGACGTTGAAATCCAACTCCCAACGATGAAGATTCCCTGCGTTTTCATGGGGTACAGGATTCCGTAGTTGCCCGTTCCTGGTCTGAGACGTACACTGCCCCGCGTCCGCATTTCAACGAAGAAAGATAATAGTATGAAACACGTTCTGTCTGCCTTAGTAGTAAATCAACCCGGCGTGCTGGCTCACATCTCCGGCATGTTGGCTTCCCGCGCTTATAACATTGACAGTCTGGCTGTCGGTGCGACTGAGAATCCGGATTTCTCCCGTATCACATTCGTCGTCAACGGTGACGAAAAGACGCTGGACCAGGTCCGCAAGCAACTGGGTAAAATTATCACGGTCGTGAAGGTCCAGGATTTCTCGAAAAGTGATTTTGTCGAACGTGACCTGATGCTCATTAAAGTCAGCACAGAAAACGGTCGGCGTGGCGAGATTCGCGAACTGGTCGATATTTTCCGAGGCCGCATCGTCGATGTTGGTGCATCGCACGTGATGATCGAAATCTCTGGTCGCGAGAGTAAGATCGAAGCATTCATCGAACGCATGCGAGAGTTCGGCATTCTTGAAATGGTCCGCACCGGCCGTATCGCGATGCTGCGTGATCGCACGATTACTGAAGATTCCGTCGCCGACGAACTCAAAGAAGCAGCGTCAGCGATGTAAATCCGCATCGTTGCAGAAAAAGGTATTAATAACACCAAAGGGCTGGTCTCACCGAGACTGGCCCTTTTTCATGCAAGCGGCAAAAATAGGACTGCCAGATCTTCAACATCGACAAAGGAATCCGACTTGTGCCTTGTTCGGACTACGCAGGCAGATCTTTCGTCAGATCGTCACCCTTGCGACGCAGTCAGGTTGCAATCCGCCGCCCGATCCCTGAATCAACAATGGAGATTTCATCTCGCCGATCGCCCGGTGCCACATGTACGTCACGATCAAATCTTTCGAGCAAGAGGCGCGGCCACGATGCGCATCGAGTTTCCCTGGACAAGCAGAGTATGACCCAATATGCGCAAAGGGGTCACTTGCAACAGTTCGGTCAACGAGCTAGAAAGATGTGTCACCTTACTGCGATCTCGCCACCCTTCGTGCCGAAGCTGCTTAGCGGGCAATCGAGTGTGGGCAAAGCTGTTGGCTCCAGCGAAGCAGTCGCATGATGAAATAAAGACTAGACAGCATCGTTGAATGAAGGATGTGTCTTATGGCAGTAAAACAACTTGGGCAATTAGAGCGAGTAGACTTGCGTGAAGCATGGGCGACCGAAGCCGGGGATTTCACGCCTTGGCTGGCTGCAAAAGAGAACATTGCGCTCCATGGAGAAACAATCGGTCTCGATTTGGAAGTGGAATCGCAGGAACAATCGGTTGGAAAATTCCGAGCAGATATTCTCTGCAAAGACACTGCTAGCCAGACGTGGGTGCTCATCGAAAATCAAGTGGAGAGAACCGATCACGCGCACCTTGGTCTACTGATCACGTACGCTTCCGGTTTACCAGCAGTCACGATTGTCTGGATAGCCAAAGAGATTCGAGATGAACACCGGGCCGCGAGCGATTGGCTAAACCAGATCACCGGCGATGA
>JBDNFT010000910.1:0-3175 GCA_041689695.1 Planctomycetaceae bacterium
TGGGCGAACTGGTCGAAAAGATGGGCGGCAAGGTTTTGGTCATGCCGGCCGATCAGATGCCGAGTCAGACGGGACTGGCAGCAACCTATCGATATTGAATCAACCCCGCTCAAATTGAATCACCTACACTCACAAAGGAAAACAGCACGCAGATCCAATGGCCAAGAAAACCCTGATCGAACTTCGCGTGATACTGCCGGACATTCCGGACGAGCAGGATGCGTGTGTGGTTCGACTGGAAGCGAGGCTCGGCCGCGAGCGAGGCATCACGCGCGGTCATGTGGTCTACCGCCAAATGGTGCTGATGGATCATTTTGAGCGTGTACATCGATAAGCTTTGGCTTCAACTGTTTCACGCGATGACTGCTGATGCATCTCTCTGGGGTACCTCTTGCAGAGATTTTCGCCCAGATTTGACGCTGCGGCACGACGCGAGTTCGGTGTCGCTTTGCTGCGTCGGTTTGGGCGACCGGCGCGCGCTGGGGACAGGTGCTTCGCTGCCTCGGTCGATGTGACCAAAGCAGACTGGAGGCAGTGAGAATCCGCTCTGATCGGTGTCACCGGAGCAGGTTCCTGCTTAATCAGATTGTCATATGGCATGGTGCAGCCGCATCAGAGTCGTACCCATCGAACGCTCAACGTCCGGTTCGATCGTTTCGCTTCCTGAGAACCTGCCTTTTGCCACTGTCCCACCATGAATTGCTGCCGTTTGTTCGGCAAACATGCAACTTGCGAAGTGGCACACAAGATGCTTAGCTTTAAAGCAGCGACTCCAGTGGCTGCAAATTCCGCTTCATTAATACGTGAGCGATTCTTGTGCTGCAGGAAGTGTTTTCTGGCAAGAGCAGTTTTGCTTAAATCAGGCCAGGAAATCCAAAAGGAGCAAGTACGATGAACTGCGATCAAATCAAAGCTGGAACCAGTTCACTGGCAAGGTGAAGGAAAAATGGGGGAAGTTGACAGCTGACGACTTGACCACAATTGCTGGTCAGCGTGACCAGATGATCGGGATTCCGCAGGAGCGCTATGGCTGCGCGAGGGAACGCGCGGAGCAGGAATGATCGAATTTCACTGACAGCAACTATCGACATTAGCGATCCCGTCATCACGTCACCGCCGAGTATGTAATCGAGTTGCATTCACCGAAGACAAATTTAAGGTTACGAGCCCAGCGATCAGAGACCGATCCGGTCGCCGAGCTCAATTCAAGCGGGATATCCGTCAACAGAATCGGCATGCGAAAAGGATTGTCAAACAGGGTTGTGTAACAGCAATTCACTCCAAACGGAGAACAGAAGTTTGAGCGTTCAGTATTGACGGCAAACTTATAAAGTCAATTGCTTCATAACCTCGCCAAAACATTTCGTGAGTCGGTTCTGTTCGCGGATTCTTGACATATTGGCCAATAGACTTCTTTCACTGATTAAACCGCAGCATTTAAAGGGCAAGCCAATGCTCTTATGGATTGAACACTATGAAACTCACACGTACCTTGCACCAATGTCTTGTGGCCACACTTGTGGCACTTGGCACTTTCAGTGACATAAAAAATGCAAATGCAGCACCGCGAACTCAAGCGGATGTTGAAGAAGGGGTCCAGGTGCTGACCCGCGGGCCAGTGCATGAAGCCTTCGCGGAAACGATCAGCTTTGATCCGGAGCCCGGCATCATCGTGCCGAATCAGCCACCGGAAGCCATTGAAGAAGTTGCTCCAGAACAGCGTCCGGAAGGAGACAACGTCGCGTGGATTCCGGGTTATCTGGCCTGGGACGATGAACGCGAAGATTTTCTTTGGGTCAGCGGCATCTGGCGCGACCTGCCGCCGGGTCGCCAGTGGATGCCGGGTTATTGGACGGAAGTGGAATCAGGTTATCAATGAATATCAGGATACTGGGCCGATGCCACACAGTCTGAGATTCAATACCTGCCCGAGCCACCTGCGACCGTCGAAGCTGGGCCAAATATTGCAGCACCTTCACAGGACCATAACTGGCTTCCCGGCTGCTGGATCTGGCAGCAGAATCGCTATGCCTGGCGTCCCGGGTATTGGGCACCGATGCAGGCAGACTGGGACTGGATTCCTGCTCACTACGTCTGCTCACCGCGGGGCTACGTCTTCGTCGATGGCTATTATGACCACTCAGTCTCCCGACGCGGAGTTTTGTTCGCACCCGTGTATCTCGATGCAGGTGTTTACTCACGACAAGGTTATTCCTATTCACCGTCGACAGTGATTAACCTGCAATTGTTCACGGCCCATCTGTTCTCGCGGCCTCAGTACCATCATTATTACTTTGGCGACTACTACGCTAACAACTACAGCACGGGAGGGTACTACCCATGGTTTTCATATGGTTCAAGCGGCTATGGCTATAGTCCGTTTTATGCTCGGCAACGATGGGATAATCGCCAGGACCGTAATTGGCATGACCGCATCGAACGTGATTTTGCAGATCGCCGCGACCACGAGGACCGGAGACCACCTCGCACGCTGGCCGCTCTGCTTGAGCGAAACCAGAACGCCACGCGGACCGGTGACAAATCTCTTGGTGTCGCAATGTCGCTCGATCAGCTGACAAACAATCCGGAGAGTCCGCAGCAGTTCCAAGCCCTAGATAAGGATGAACGCGAGGCGCTGACTCAACGTCGGCAGGAGATGCAGAAGTTTCGCAACGAGCGTCAGAAGCGCGAAGCGAAAACGACGGCGACACGTCCCAACAATCCGAACGAACAGAGCGAGCCATCAGAGCCGGTTAATGTCAAACTTCCGAAGTCTCCTGTTGTCTCGACAACTGTCGAGACGCCTGTAAAAGGGGTGTCCTCACCAAAAAGTCCGGACATTCCGAAAGTGGATCCGAACGTAGAGGCCAAACCACGAGTTCCTCGTGATTCCAAGCCGAATGGTGAGAACGCAAAAGGCTCGCAGAAGCGTGTCGGTACCGACACAAACCCCCCGGCAATGAAAAAAACTCCCGGAGCCGAACCCAAGTCTGGCAAGAAGGGCACTTCGAAATCCAAAGGCGATAAATCTGATCCGATGCCTGACGTTCCGAAGGTTGATCCAAAGCCTGGCGATCCTAATATGCCAAAATCAGATCGTCCCAAGGGCGAACCAAAGCCCAAGCGTGGTAAGGGTGACCCGAAACCCGACGTCCCGAAACCCGACGTCCCGAAA
>JBDNFT010000911.1:0-6135 GCA_041689695.1 Planctomycetaceae bacterium
TGCTGAAGGAAATTTAACTTGCCTGGATATTGCAGACGGAAACGTGATCTGGTCGCGTGACATGAAACAGGACTATGGTACCAAGGCCGCTCTGTGGGGCTATGCCGCGCATCCGTTAATTGATGGCGACAAATTATTGTGCCTCGCTGGCGGTGAAGGTAGTCACATCGTTGCTTTTAACAAACATGACGGCAAAGAAGTCTGGAAGAGTACGACATCGCCGGAGCAGGGATATTCGCCACCGACAATTTTCAATCATGGCGGGGTGCGACAACTGATCCTGCTGCGTCCGAATGCTGTCTCATCGATCGACCCAGCGACCGGCAAGGAATACTGGTCCATTCCTTACGAAGCCTCAAACGGCTCCATCATCATGTCGCCAGTGATGGTCGGCAACTATCTGTATGTTGCTGGTTACAGCAATCGCAGCGTACTCATCGAGATGGATTCCACGACACCCGCTGCCAAAGTCGTCTGGCGTGACAAGCAGAACATCATTTGCCCCGTCAACGTGCAGCCAATTCTCGACGGAAACGTCCTCTACGGCATGGATCAAAAAGGCGTGATGCGTGCGGTCTCCATTCCCGAAGGCGAACGTTTGTGGGAAACGCCGACACCGGTTGGAAAACGTGCTGCGGGATCTGACACCGCCTTTATCGTTCGTCACGAAGATCGCTACATTCTGTTCAACGAACTCGGTGAACTACTGTTCGCCAAACTGACTCCGGAGGGTTACACCGAAATCGATCGCGTTAAAGTGATCGATCAGACGAATACAGCCTTTGGACGTGACGTCGTCTGGAGCATGCCTGCACTTGCCAACAAGCACGCATACATTCGCAACGACAAAGAAATCATCTGCGTCGATCTGGCAAAGAATTCTTCAATTGTCGCAGCCGATGACTTTCATCCTCCTGAGTTCCGCCTGCTCTGGCCGGACGGACCTCCGCAAGCCAAAGGCGATGCCGACGCAGACAAGCCAGGCGTCTGGGTTTACCCAGCCACGGAAAATGTCAACGGCGCGGCGATCGTGATTTGCCCTGGCGGTGGTTATTCAATCCATGCCACCGACCATGAAGGCGTGCAGCCAGCGAAGTACTTCAACAGCATCGGTGTCACAGCATTTGTGCTGCGATATCGACTTTCGCCTTATCGTCATCCGGTTCCGCTCATGGATGCTCAGCGTGCTCTGCGACTTGTTCGAGCTCACGCGGACGAATTCAAAATCGACAAACATCGCGTGGGTATCATGGGCTTCTCAGCGGGTGGTCATCTCACATCAACTGCTGTCACGCACTTCGATGAAGGCGATGCGGCCGCTACCGACCCGGTTGATCAAGAAAACTGCCGTCCAGACTTTGGAATCCTCGGCTATCCTGTGGTCAGTTTCACGGCAGACTACGCCCATCGCGGCTCAGGCAATAATCTGCTCGGCAAAGACGCCACTGAAGAACAGCTAGAGTCTTTGTCGAATGAACTCAACGTCACAAAAGAAACACCACCGCTATTTCTGTTTCACACATCAGAAGACACTGGCGTTCCCGCTGAAAACAGCGTCAGCTTTTATCTCGCCTGCCGCAAAGCCGGAGTCCCCGCCGAACTCCACATCTATCAACAAGGCCCGCACGGCGTAGGATTGGCCAACGAACATCCCGCACTGTCTCAATGGATCAGTCACGCTGGAACATGGCTGCGGCAGAACGCTCTGCTCACATCAGGCTCTCGTCAGGCGATCGAGGGCGAAGTGCAACTTAACGGTGAACCAATGAAGTTCGGCACGATCGCATTCAAGCCAAAGAACAGCAACGATCCAGTTGCCTGGTCGATGGTGTCAAAAGGAAAGTTTAAGATCCCGGCAACCTCCGGAGCCGTACCGGGAACCTACAACGTCATCGTCACCAGCATGGGCGCTGTCGCTCCCGGCCCCACAGTCGATGACGCTAAAATCGTCACAAAAGATGACGTTCAACTGAATGTGGAAGCGGGCAACAATGTGTTCGATATCAAGGTTGTCGATTAACGTGTCGGGTTGCGAAAATTTAAAAATCACAACTTAAAAAAACGCCGTTCCAGGCTGAACCCCAGCTCCACCTCAACGCGGCTCAACAGGATCGCTCCGTTTCACCACTGGCAATCGAACGATGACCGCTATTCCAACGCATGCCAGCATGCCAACGACGACGGATCGCCATGTGGAGTCGGAAAGATAAATTGTGAGCAGCACTGCCAATATCACGCCTGAGACCGCTTTCACTTTCACATCCTTTCGGATTCCGCCGTGGATCTGCCAGTCGTTCAGGATCGCTCCGAAAAACCTTGAACGCAGAAGACGTGAATTGAGTTGCGGAAATGATCGCACAAGAAAGTAGCTGGTCAGTAGCAGGAACGGAGTCGTGGGCAGCCCCGGAATAAAAACGCCAACGCATGCCAGCACGAAAAATAGTCCTGCAAGAAGTAAAAAAACCAGTTTTGCAAAGTTATGCAACTGTCGATGCGGGGGTACTTCATTCGATGCTGGATCAGTCAAGATCTGAACTCCATCACTGCAATCGAATCAGAATTTCATTGCGGCGAAAAGGATTTGGTGTCCACGGAGGATCGTAGCCCGCGAACTCGACAGCATCAGTCCCAGGGAGCCCTTTGGCATCGATCCACGTCCGCAATCTGCTTTCGTTGGTCTCCACAGAGTTGGCATCCATTCGCCCTGAGAATCGAATGACAGCGAATCGGCCGCCGTCTCGCTTTTGGATTCGCACAGTTTCATCGACAGGCGCGGGGATGTGTTCGGCCGAGACTTTCTCCGGCACGACAAAAGCCATTTGTCCGTCGCGATCCTGCCCCTCAGGTTGCATGAACACAGGAGTCGTCATCGCGACCTTGCGTTCTTTGTCGTTTCCGCCACTGATGTATCGGAACAGACGTCCGAAACTACCGTCACTGCCCTGTGACTTCATCGAGGTCGTCACCAACATGAGATTCGGATACTCACGCACCTCAAACTGACTGTCAGATTCCACCACGCTGTAATTCGCCGTTTCGTACGAAGTGCGAGAGGTGAATCTCCATCCAACACCGAGGACGGCGACTAAAACCAGCACGATGGCAAAATACACCATCTGTTTTCCCGTCACTTGGAGTTTCATCGCAAAGATTTCACGAAGACGAAGGTTGTGAGATTGCTGCAGAAGATTTCAACAAGGCTGGCCGAGTTCGATCCTCGAATCTATTCTCCGAGTGTGATCGAGTGGATTTCGATCGTTTGCAATTTAGCTGCAAAATTCAGCCACGCTGCCCGGGAGCACGAAATCGACCTATGCGAAAATTCCTGAGTGCCTGATGTTTCGTCCGACGACCGGCTGTCCTCTTTCGCCACAGTTTAAAGGATCTGCTGCTCAATTGCAGCCGCATCAGCTTGATAACTTCACCAGGATTTAGACCAAATTGACTTCGAATAGAGTCGAAGGAAGTCCGATCTTCCCATGACATCTGGATAATCCTGTCAATGTCAAACTCCGTCAATTCATTTGGACCTGGATTGTCTGACATAATCGCAACTCACGGACTTACTCACGGGAGACACCATCTTGTTGCGGGTACCGCAATCGACAACAGGTCTTAACGAGATATTACTCCAACAATTCCGGGCTTTGAAATTGACGAAGAAATGCGGCTGGAAAACTTTACTTCACTCACGCCGCTGAATGCTCTTTTCATTCCCATGCCGTACATAAAGATCCTGGTTATCACGATTGCCTTGTCTAAACTATACTTATGCGTCGCTCAGATTTATCAGACTGAAGTAGCGAATGTGCTGGAGACTTTCGTCAAATGATCGTGTGGCTCGACTGGAGTGCGGAATGTCGAAACTGATCCTCCTGACCGGAGCGACAGGGTATGTGGGTGGCCGATTGCTTTCGCTTCTGCAGAATCAAAATATTCCTGTCCGTTGCCTGACGCGACGACCGGAAGCACTTGATGATCGCCGGTCCGCCACGACGGAAATCGTTTCTGGTGACGTCCTTGATGGCGGATCGCTTCAATCGGCTATGGAAGGCATCGATACGGCGTACTATCTGGTTCATTCGATGGGATCGAAGGGCGACTTCGAGGAACAGGATCGCATCGCGGCGACCAATTTCGCTGACGCCGCAAAGGTAGCCGGGGTCAAGCGGATCGTCTACCTTGGCGGACTTGGCAATCCGGATCAAACGCTCTCGAAGCATCTTCGCAGTCGACAAGAAACAGGAAACACTTTGCGAGCCCATCACCCCCAGGTGATTGAATTCCGCGCGTCGATTGTGATTGGTTCCGGCAGCCTTTCGTTTGAGATGATACGGGCATTGGTGGAACGACTGCCCGTGATGATCTGCCCACGCTGGGTGGATGTGAAGGCGCAACCAATTGCAGTTGAGGACTTGCTTGCCTATTTGATTGCAGCGTTGAATCTTCCTTTCGCCGGGTCGCAGGTCTATGAGATTGGAGGGCCGGATCAGGTTTCTTATGGGGAGATCATGCAGGAATATTCCCGTCAGCGCGGTCTGACCCGCTGGATGATTCCCGTGCCGTTTCTAACGCCTTATCTTTCCAGTCTCTGGCTTGGTTTGGTGACGCCGCTTTATGCTCGAGTCGGAAGGAAGCTTGTGGAAAGCCTTCGCAACCCGACGTTCATTTCGAACAATCTTGCCATGACAACATTTCCTGTGCGTCCTCGTTCTTTCTGTGATGCCATTGCTCGTGCTCTCGTCAATGAAGACCGTGAGTTTGCAGAGACCCGCTGGTCAGACGCTCTGTCTTCCGCAGGCGAACAGGCTTCCTGGGGAGGCAGTCGTTTCGGCTCGCGGCTGGTGGATTCGCGAACTGTGGTCGTCTCAGTCCCACCGGAGCAAGCGTTCGCGCCGATCCGACGCATTGGCGGTCGTACGGGCTGGCACTACGGAAATTGGCTATGGACGGTGCGAGGATTCATCGATCTGCTGGTGGGTGGTGTTGGCGTCAGGCGTGGACGCCGCGATGCCGAAAATCTGCATGTGGGTGATCCTCTCGATTTCTGGCGGGTGGAGTTGTTCGAGCCCGGACATCGGCTTCGGCTTCATGCAGAGATGAAAGTGCCCGGCCGTGCGTGGCTCGAATTCGAAGTCACTCGATGCGAAGAAGGCAGCACCATTCGACAGACAGCCATCTTTGATCCCCTCGGGCTTTTCGGCATTCTTTACTGGTACGGGATATATCCACTGCATCAATCGGTGTTTGCCGGAATGCTGCGAAACATCGCTCGTGCCGCCGAGACATCTGATGCATCTCGCCCAAAGACATGAGTGCGATCGATGGCGGGCAGAAGGCCAATGGGACTTGATTTAGTATCGCCAACCGGCCTGTATCACGATTCCGTCACTGAGATTGATCTTTGTTTGAGTGGACTGGTATTCGATATGGCGATTGAAGGCATATCCGAATTCGGCAAACCAGCCGCCTCCTCCTTCGACGACATGATCCAGCCCCAGCAACAATCGAATATCGCCCAGGGACAATTCGTCGGTTGTTGCGTCTGAGCGAGTTACTCCCCATGTGTTGCCGCCGATGCCTGCGGAGAGATATGTCCAGGTTTCACTGACTGCGCCGTCTTTAGCAAGTCGCCAGGCCAGGCGTGATTGCGGGAATTGCAGCTCCAGACGAGTTGATGGACGTGGCATCCATGTTAAGCCCACAGCAGGCAGTAGCGGCAGGTCAGCACGATCGAGGTAGACTGCTCCGAATGAAATGGATAGCTCCTCCGGCACGCAGTCCCACGTCAACAGACCCAGGCCAAAAAGCCGAAACGCATTGTCGCTGGTAGTAAAATCACTGCGTACAGAAGGCCTCACGATCGCCATCACACTCAGCCGATCACTGATTGACTTGCGGTAAAAAAAACTAACACCCGTTTCATAAAGTTCAACGGGAACGTCAATCCCTTGAGCTGCGTCGATGAAATCAACTCGGAACGCAGGAGTAATGCTAAGTATCTCTGGGATACCGGTATCAGCAGTTGCAGGTTCTGCAATAAGAGATCGCTCGGTCGCCCCCGACAGCTTTCTTCTGACCAGCCCCAGTGGAATTCCGATACTCATCGATGTTTCAAGATAGCGGCTGCTCAAA
>JBDNFT010000912.1:0-5403 GCA_041689695.1 Planctomycetaceae bacterium
CGACTTTCGCTACGGTGTCGTTGGTAAACTCAATGTGCATGCAGCATGAGTGGACGCAGCCCTCGCGAAACATGGCTACTGAATTTCCCACACACCCGTTGTGTGTTCAGGAAAAATGAGGTGAATGTTCCTGGCAATCCGGATAATCCGGTCGCAAAGCCCAGGGTTTTCATGGACGGACTTTGCCGATTATGACGAATCTTCCAAAAGCATGAATTGTGCACTGCGTCTCTCGTTCTGAGTTTCGCACCACATAACGGATTGCTTCAAGGTTCCGTCGATGTCCATGAATCAGAACACTGAAAAAACTGGACTCGCATTGAATGTTGCTGATCGCAGCAACATTCTCAGGATGCTCCGTGGACTGCTGCTGAAACGCAAAACAGTCTGCATTCTGAGCGGAGCTGTTTTGGCTGCCGCGTACGCGACACTGAACATTTCATCCGACTCCACAATCCAGGCCGCACAGTTGGGGAACGAACCGGTTGGTGCATCTGGTCTACTGATCATGCCACGTGGTGCCGACATGCAGACAGGGATGGTGCCCGCATGGCGTGCTTCGGCCGTTGGCTCTGGATTTTCAAGTCCAACAGATAGAGCAACACGCTCGGTCCGCGCTAATGCGGCCCAAACTTCTTCGCCAGGGCGTGCTGCGTTGCAGCGGCCATTGATTTCATCAAACGGTGCGCCACACACTGCCTCGTCAGTGGGTGATCATGCAGTCCATCAAGGCATGATTCGGCTGGCAGGTGGAGGCAATCTGCGATCTCGAGGTCAGGTGCAGGCAGATGGCACATTGCTAATTCCTCCCGATGTGCCTGCAACCGAAATGGTGACACCTCCACCGTATCGGCCTGCCGAACCATTGTTTCAGAATCATGACGCCCCGCCCGGCTATCCCGACAATCAGTCTCGGGCGATTTATCCTGATGCGCGCAATTTTGGTGCGCCGCAGACCGCAGTGCCGTTGCCTGGCACACCTGGTACATTTCCCTCCGATGCCGTTGCGCCACATTCGGCTGCACCATATTCCAGTGATCCTTTTGACAGTCGTGCGAACTTCCAACCACCTTTGCCCCAACCTTCTGCTGAGCACCCAAACGCCAGCATCGCAGCACCCGCGCCAGCATCAGCACGGCCCGACGCCTACTATGCCCCGGGTGCGTCGGGCTTCCGAGCAACGGCTGAGTGTGATGCACCACCATGGATGGATCCTTACTACGGACGGACGAAACGAATGCCGATCGGTCGTGAGAGTTCGCCAACTCCGGCACCTTCCGTGCAGCTTCCAGGTGACTTCATCGCATGGTGGGATCCTCTGGTTCGTCAGAGCGCAGGTTTGGCACCTCAAACGCTGCCTGTGGAAGTTTGCACATTGGTGCAACAGGCACTCGCAAATGCGCCACAGGTTCAGGTTCTGCAAGCAGATCCGGAAGTGCTGTACACGATCGTCCGCCAGGAAGAAGCTGTATTCGACTGGCGTTCATTCCTTGATGCGAAATACAGTGACCTCAACGATCCCGTTGGAAATACATTGACGATCGGATCTGGCGGCAATCGCTACATTAACAACAACGTGTATGGGCAGGGCGGCGTGAAACGACGCACGACAGCGGGCGGTGAGTTGTCGATCGCGCAGTCAGTCGGGCACGAATACAGCAATTCGATTTTTCTGCAACCCAATGCTCAATCGACGTCGCGTTTGGAATTGAGTTTTCGGCAGCCATTGCTGAGCAAAGCCGGAACTGTCTATAACCAGAATCAGATCGTTCTGGCAGGCATCAATTCCAACATTTCCAGTGACGAAACCCTTCAGGAACTGCAATCCCATCTGTACCAGGTGGCGGAAGCCTACCGGAATCTTTATCGTGCCCGATCAGAATTTTTTCAGCGTCAGAAGTTGCTCGCATCAGCTCAAAAGGTACTGCAAACTCTGGAAGGACGAAATCAGGTTGATCCGATTCCACGCCAGATTCTGCGGGCTCGCGCGACTGTGGCAAGGGCGGAGTCTCGTATGCAGCGAGCTGTCACGGACATTCGCAATGGCGAATCGCGACTGCGACTGCTGGTGAATGATCCATCAATGATCAATAGCGGTCCGTTGGAATTTACGCCATCCGAATCACCTGCAGCGATGCCTTCCCCAACCGGATTGCAGGAGACTCTGCAGACGGCTTTGTTGAATCGCCCGGATATCTCCCGGGCGATCCGCCAGATGCGTGTGTCGAGCATTCAGATCGGCGTCAGCAAAAGCGAATTGCTGCCGAAACTGGACTTCATTGTGACATCGTATGTCGCGGGATTGCAGGCTCATTCGCAGATTGGTCCATCAATCAACGACCAGTTTACTACGGCACGACCTGGCTACACGGCTGGGTTTGAGTTCGAAGTACCGCTGGGCAATCGAGCCGCAAAGGCAAAGATGGAGCAGCGTCAATGGGAACTCAAACGTGCCATCAGTGCGTTCCGCGTGACGGTGGAAACATCTCTGACAGAAGTTGAAATCGCAACTCGAGAAGTTGATACGTCGTATCGCGAAATGCTTGGCAAGTATCAGGCCATGGTCGCGGCACAAAATGAAGTCGCGTACCTGCAGGATCGATTCGACACACTGCCGATGATTGAAGATTCAACAATGCTGCTGCTCGAAGATCTGCTCAGCGGTTACGAACGCCTTGCCGATGAAGAATCTGCCTTTGTGCAGGCACAGACTGGATATGCACTGTCGCTGATTCAGATCCGACGCGCAACGGGAACATTGATGCGGTCGCGACACGATTCTCCGGATATTCAGCCGGAGGAAAAAGAATGGATGACAGCACGTGCGGAACAGACTGCAGAAGAAGCTGATCAACGCCACATTCGGACGGCAAGTCATCGTTCAACGCAGGGACTGGATGACAGCGGGCGTCCACAGGCGGAATGGTCGCGACCGGTTTCGGCTCCTGCGGTTCGCGTCAGTCGGCCGAGTTCGCCAGATCCGCGGCCCGTCAAACGAAACAAAGCCGTGCGACCGGCGTCATTTTGCGGCCATTCGTTTGGTACGAAATAGCAAGAAGTTCATCGTTTAAGTTGCTGATCCGGCGACCCATGCAGGCTGTCGCTTTCATCGTAACCCGATGCGTCAGCGAGGGATTTGAGACGAAGAGTGCAGGCCATTCCATCCCTCACTGACGTTTCGGGTTACGAAAATACATGAAATCGACTGCCTGCATGCCGCGTTGTGTCGAACATGGTTAGTCTCGCCTCAGGGAGTCTTGTGACAATGTCCGAAACGCTGGTCACCAAAGAACGTCCTCAGTACCAGTCGGCTCCACGCCTCGCAGCATCAAAGCAGCTTGATCGGCTGACGGCGCCGCAACTCATTCCTCATATCCGCGCGCTGACGGAATCACTGAATTCGTTGTCATTGGATCAACTGCAACATGAAGTGCAACTTGTCCGGCGGGAGATGGCACGAGGCCAGTCACCAACGGAGCCGCATCTGCTGATCGCCGGACTGGCACTGGTGGCGGAGGCATTAAGACGCACGGTCAATGTGAATTTATACGATGTGCAATTGCTGGCCGCGATGGCAATGACACGCCGTTGCATCGCGCAAATGCAGACGGGTGAAGGCAAGACTTTTGTGGCTTTGACATCCGCACTTCATCTGTCGCTGACTGGACGCGGTGTGCATGTTATCACGCCAAATGTTTACCTGGCAGAACGAGACCATCAACTTGCGGCGAAAGTCGCAGTTCCATTGGGTATTTCCGTGGCTTTGTTGCCGGAACGCGAAGATGCGTCAAAAAAGACGCCCGCTTATGATGCGGATGTGACATACGGCACAGGTCATGAATTCGGTTTCGATTACCTTCGCGATCAACTGACGCTGCGCGAAAGATCGCAGCAACAACTGGGGGACCGATTGCTGAACAATTTGCGACAGCAGTCATCGTCGCGCCGCGCCACAATGCAGCGAGGTCTGGCGTACGGAATCGTCGACGAAGCCGACAGTGTCTTGATCGATGATGCCGGTTCGCCACTGGTGCTCAGCTTCGGCTCAAATCAACGCGCACCAGATGCCGACGCACATTTGATTGCCAATGCTCTGGCGGAAGGTCTACAGCCTGAACTGGACTACATCGTAGAAGCGTCCAGCGGCCGTGTGGCCTTGACGGAAGCCGGCGTGCAGCGCTGCCACGCGAAAGATGTGGCCATTCCCGTGCTGCAACTGGCTCGACCGTGGACCGAATATGTGCAACAGGCACTGCGAGCCCGACATCTTTTTCGACGTGGCGTCCACTATGTGGTGCAGGAAGACGAAGTCCGTATCGTTGATGAAACAACGGGGCGGATTTTTGAAGATCGCTCATGGCAAGACGGCCTGCATCAGGCCATTGAAGTCGCCGAGAATCTACCGATCACCGCCGAAAAACAAGCCGTGGCGCAAATCACCAGACAGAGGTTCTTCAGACTCTATGAAAACCTGTCAGGAATGACGGGAACTGCCGTCGGCTGCGAAAGAGAATTGTTTGACGTCTACACTCTGACAGTCGAACCGATTCCGTTGCGCGTCCCATCACAGCGCAACGTGCTGCCGACAAGATTCTTTATCGACAACAGCTCAAAATATCAGGCGATTGCTCAGGACGTGATGCTGGTGCAGCAATTGGGACGCGCGGTGCTGATCGGAACACGATCCATTTCCGACAGTGAGACCATTGCCGCGAAACTCGCGTCGCTTAATATCGAATGCCAACTGCTGAACGGACTGCAGGATGCTGCTGAAGCTGACATCGTCAGTCGTGCCGGGCATCCTGGCAGCGTCACCATCGCCACGAATCTGGCCGGGCGTGGAACAGATATTCATTTACATTCTGAGGTTCGTGGGAACGGAGGACTGCACGTCATTGTCGCCGAATGTCAGACATCGTCGCGCATGGATCGACAGTTGATCGGACGCTGCGCGCGTCAGGGTGATCCTGGATCGGCTCAGGCGTACGCATCCGCAGAAGACCACCTACTCGCGGTGCATGGCCCGTGGCTGGTTGAGGCCATGATTCGAGAAGCTGACGCGAACGGTGAAGTCGATGCTGACTTTTCCTCACAATTGAAACGGATTCAGATGTCTGCCGAACGTCAACAGTATGCCTCACGAATCAACATGCTCCGCCGCGACATCGCTCGTTATTCACTACTGAAAAGTGTTCGTTAGCCGAACAGTTTTTTTGAGCCGAACGCGATAGCGTCGGGCTTTTTGCAGGCAAAACACTGTTCGTACAAAAGCCCGAGGCTAGCGTGCAATGCCACTCATTTTTGAATGGGGACGTCTGTTTTGACGTGTCGTGTCCCTGGCGGATTGTGGCTTCACGCCACGCACAATGGATGGCAACTGTTCGAAGCGCAGAGATTTCAATC
>JBDNFT010000913.1:0-2437 GCA_041689695.1 Planctomycetaceae bacterium
AATTTCAACGACTTGTTGATTTCAAACCCAATTCAGCCGAGCCGTTCATCGTTAATCCGGCTGTTGCCGATGATCTGATAAAAGAAGACAATGAACTCGCAGATGCTCAACTCAAAAAGATTAAACAGGATATTGAAGATTTGATCACGAAGCATCCTGAAAGCCTGGCGGCAAAAGAGATGGCTGAGGTGCTCGACAAGGCTGAGTTAAGGATTGTTCCTCAATATGGCATCTGCTCTAAGTATGTGTTTTTCTCTACGGTGTGCCTATATATCGGTAGTTGCGGAATTTTCATCGCTGAGTTTGTCGTCGATGCGGGCCTGTTACCATACGACGACGCATCACGGATGCAGATCTGAGGACAGATCTGCTTACGTAGTTCGACCTGTCTCAGGTCGAATTCCTTCAGCGTGGTAACTTCACTAAATTTGCCTGTTTCTGCAGCGCGTTTGAATATCACAGATTCAAGGATGAATTTTATAGTGGCAAGCAATTGGAATTCGAATCGCAAACTACAAGTGGCATTGAGCTGCTTTGGCTTAGCACTATGCCTCGTCGCAGGAAGACTCTTGCATGCGTGTCCGTTTTGCCTTTCGCCACCGATGACGCTGGTGGAAGAAATCAGTACGTCAGACATGGTTGCGATTGTCGAACTGCTGCAGTTTGAGGTTGTTCGGTCGGGTCAGACCGTGATTCCTCAATCAACCGTCCGCATTCGGGAATTCCTGCAAGGCGCAGACCTTGCCACGAAATTCGGTCGCTTACAGACTGGTCAGGCATTCGTCGTGCGTCAGGAGGTTGCCGGGGAACCGGGCGACTTATTTTTGCTGTTTGGTTCGCTGCCGGACAATAGTTCGTTCACAGGCTCTACGTTTGCATCGAGCGATAGTGGAGAGTCGAACGCTGTTGAAGAAGGTCGTGTCGTCACGGCCGACGTGAAGTCTGATGAGAATGCTGCGAAGAGAATCCAGCGAACGTCGCTAATGATCCCTGAGTTGATTCTATGGACATCATCGACTCCGGTGTCACAAGAGGCGATACGCTATATCAGAAATGCACCGTCTCAATCATTGGCTCAGGCTCAGCGCTTGATTTATTATCTTGGCTTCCTGGAACATCCAGATCCGCTGCTGTCGATTGATGCATGGGCGGAATTTGCGAATTCGACGTATGACGACGTGAAAGCAGTGAAGAGCGAAATGCCTCGTGAGAAGCTGAGGCAGTGGATCGCCGATCCGATGACGACTCCCGAACGACTCGGACTCTACGGCATGATGCTGGGGCTCTGTGGTGACGCAGACGACGCGACGTTTTTGCAGGCCCAAATTGGCGATGTTCCGCCAACAGGGAAAGATGAAACGCAGTTTTTTCGATACGGCACTGACGGACTTATGGGTGGCTATCTGCTGCTGACTGGCGAACAGGGAGTTGAATTTCTCGAAAGAACCCGCCTGCAGCCGGACGTCCCGACGGACAGTATTCATGCCGCCGTGCAAGCCATTCAATTTGTTTACAGTTATGAGAGCAGTCTGGTTCCTGAAGCCCGACTTAAAGTGACAATGCGGCAATTGCTCTCAAATAATGAGCTTCGAATACTCACGATCACCAATCTTGCAAGATGGAAGGACTGGGAGAGTTGGCCCGAACTCGAACGCATGTTTAAAGAAGAGTGCGTCAACGATCGGGCCACGCGGAAAAGTATCGTGCAGTTTGCTGAAGAGTGTCGCAAAGCGATCGCGTCGGATGGCAGTCCTCTGGCAGTTGCCAGTGTTGCAGATCAATTTCTGAAGGGAGCAGAGCTTGAGCATCCGGAGTTGTTCAAGGCCGTCAGCAATGCTGAGTTCCTGTCGCCGTAGGATGGACTTCCAGTCCGTCTGAAGAATGACGGACTGCAAGTCCATCATACATTTTGCAAACCCGCATATTGTTTCGGGACAGTTACTTCTCGGCAGTCACCTCAGGTTTGTTGAAGGTTTCGTGCCATGTCTTTATCAGGCCTGGCACAGCATCGTACGTTGCTAAAATTCCGATGCTAAGAAAGAAAACAGCACCAAGGACCAAGCCTGTTTTTTGCCATAGTTTCGGTCGTAGTGCATGAGGCAACAGCGTGCAGTTGATCACGAGTGTATGCAGGCAGCTAAATCCCAAGGCATAGTTGTACATCATGCCGGTTGCTGTCACGAGCAGTTTGTCGCCGGGAACAAACAACAGCATGCACAAGCCGAGCACCATATAAACACACAGCACGCTGAAATACAGGCGTCCGATATGTCGAGTGTCCCACTTCTGAAGTCTCTTACTGGACGTCCAGAAGGCGTCTACCCAACGACGAAGGACTCCATCGGCAGTCGCGACCATGCTGGTCCCCAGAATGAGCAGACCGCAGAGAAGAGTCATGTACCAAAACGCGCCGCCAAGGGAAGGATTCGTCGCTGTA
>JBDNFT010000914.1:0-2638 GCA_041689695.1 Planctomycetaceae bacterium
CAGCTTCCGAACTGCATGTTGCGGTAACATAAAGGCTTGGCGTCGATGTCGAAATTTGTCGAGATCATACAATATCTCCCTCTTCGTTCTGCGGCGTCGCTGTGACTGTCCCCTTGCCAACAATTCGTTCCGCAACGACTCACACGGCACGAATTGCATTGATCGGCAATCCGAACACGGGAAAAAGTACGCTCTTCAACGCCCTTTCCGGCATGCGCGTTCGCACTGGAAACTACCCAGGGGTTACCGTTGAAAAACGAGTCGGTCGTACACAATGGGCCGGACGCAATATCGAACTGATCGATTTGCCGGGGACATACAGCTTGTCTCCAAAATCCCCCGATGAAATGGTTGCCGTCCAGGTCTTAACCGGATGCTGCGACGAACCGAAGCCGGATTTGATTATCTGCATCTGCAACGCCTCCGCGCTGGACAGAAATTTGTACCTGGCGACGCAGGTGTTGGAAGTCGATTGCCCCGTTATTCTGTGCCTGAACATGTGGGACGCGGCGGTTCACTCCGGAATCAAAGTTGATACCGAGTCTCTAAGTCGCGAACTGGACGTGCCTGTTGTGGCGACGTCGGCAACTCGACGAGAAGGCCTGGAACAACTCAAAGCTGTCGTTGTGGAATCGCTGGCCAAGTTGGAAACCACTGAAAAAGAATTACCTCAATCCTTCCCAAATGCAACACGGATTTTAACTGGGCCGGTGGCGGTTGAAATCGAGCGACTTGAAGAATTGCTTTCAACTCTTGGTATTCCGGCAGCGAAACGCTCGCCATTTCTGGTAACACGAAGTTTGCTGGATCCAGAGGGCTCAGTCGAATGCCTGCTGACCAATGATGCAGGCCCGCAATATCGCTCCGCGCTTGAAGAATCGCGAAGAGTCCTGGCGGCCGCTGGCGACGAGATCCCAGGAGTCGAAGCGACTCAACGTTACAGATTTATCAAGCAACTTCTGTCCCGCGTGCAGACTCGATCAACCGCTCCTTCAGTCACGCTCACCGATCGCATTGACAGCGTTTTAACGCATCGAGTTTTTGGTTTTCTGATCTGCCTTGCCGTTTTGATGTTTGTGTTTTCGACGATTTACTGGTTCTCGCAACCGATCAGTGAAGGCGTCGAAGGGTTGCTCGGCTGGGCGAGTTCGCAAGTCAGCGATTCAATGGCCCCCGGTCCACTCAGAAGCCTGCTGACCGAAGGCATTGTCGCTGGCGTTGGTTCGGTGATCGTGTTTCTGCCGCAAATCTGCCTGCTGTTTTTGTTCATTGGGCTGCTGGAAGATTGCGGCTATATGGCTCGCGCAGCGTTCATGATGGATCGACTCATGGGTCTGCTCGGTTTAAGCGGTCGGTCGTTTCTTCCGCTCATGTCATCCTTTGCCTGCGCGGTGCCAGGCATCATGGCGACACGCGTGATTGATGATCGACGCGATCGTTTTGTGACAATCCTCATCGCGCCGTTGATGAGCTGCTCGGCTCGACTGCCAGTGTACGTGCTGATGATCGGTGCTTTTATTCCTGACGCGAATCTGCTTGGCGGATGGTTGCCACTCAGAGCCGTAGTTCTGTTTGCCATGAGCACACTGGGCCTGGTGGTGGCAGTTCCTGTCGCGTTGATTTTGCGAAAGACCTTACTGCGAGGCGAACCGTCGCCGTTTCTGCTTGAACTTCCCGACTACCGCATGCCTTCGGCCAGAATCGTTTTGATGCGGGTTTGGGAGAGTGGCATGGCCTTCGTTGTGCGAGCAGGAACATTAATCTTTGCGACAAGCGTAATTGTCTGGGCTGCGGGTTCATTCCCTGGCAGTCACGTTCGACAGTACGAATTAACGGCGAAGATTGAATCGCTTCAGGCGGAAGACGAAGAATCAAATGCGGCAGCGATTGAAGAATTGTCGGCCGAATTGAATCTACAGAATTCGCAGCTTCTTCAAGGCAGTATTCTTGGCCAGGCAGGTAAGGCCATTGAGCCGTTTGTAAAACCACTGGGGTGGGACTGGCGAATCGGAATTGGCGTGATCGCATCGTTTCCAGCGAGAGAAGTCGTAATTGCAACGATGGGCACGATTTACAGCCTGGGTGGCGACGTCGATGAAGAAAACTATGGACTCCGCGACACTTTGAGAGCCGCCACATGGCCAGATGGCACTCCCGTATTTTCAGTGCCGGTCGCGATGTCGATCATGGTCTTCTTCGCTTTATGCGCTCAATGTGTGTCAACGCTGATGGTCATTCGTCGAGAAACCAACAGTTGGCGTTGGCCCGTATTTTCATTCGTCTACATGACAGTGTTGGCGTACGTGGGTGCATTTCTGACGTATCAGATTGGAAGAATGTTCTGAGGATTGACTGTAACCGTTCGCAGGTAGTATTCGCCTAATGTACGTCAGCCTTTCCAGGCTGACTCGTTCTGCTTCGGGTCAGGCTGGAAAGCCTGACGTACTTTTCGCAGACTCACAGAAATCGGCCCATCAGATCCCAGCCGTGCGGCAATTTGATTGGCGACGCTGCTGCTGAAACTTCGCTGTAGGTTTTTGCAGCATCCGCAACAACACCGGTGCCACACATGGCAAACGGACAGTAGCCGTGACTATGAGTTCTGGTGCGAAGAAAAGTTGGATGATCAGGACAAACC
>JBDNFT010000915.1:0-7493 GCA_041689695.1 Planctomycetaceae bacterium
CATCGTGCGGCCAGGCTTATCGTCGATGAAGAGTGGCAATTTTGAGAGATCATCGGACGCCTGAACCATCGCATCATGCTGCGCGTCGGTGAGCGTTCCAGATCGAAGGGCATGGCTATCAATACGTGCCGTGATAGACAGGAATCGCTCCGCAAGTTCCAGATTTGACTGTTCAAGACTGAAGAGCAAGACGCCCTTGCCGGACTTTCGAGCTACCGCTTCCGCGATGTTACACACGAACGCTGTCTTTCCCATACTGGGACGGGCGGCAAGGATGATAAGTTCGGTCGGCTGAAATCCTGTCGTCTGATGGTCGAGATCTGTGAATCCGCTGGTGATCCCGGTTACGTCTCCAGCTTGGGATTGACGTTCCTCCAAGCGAGCGAACGTTTCCAGCAGGATGTCGGCGATTGCAAAACTGCCAGTGTCTCCCTGCGATTCCAGAATCGAAAAGATTCGCCGTTCTGCGCTTTGCAACAGCCCTTCAACGTCGTCACTAGCTTCGTAACTTTCACTCAGGATCTCCGTACAGGCGTAGATCAGACTGCGCTGCATCCATTTTTCGCGAACGATGGTCGCGTAGTATCGTACGTGAGCTGCATGTGGCACTGCTTCCAGAATTTGAGCCAGATACCCCGCACCACCAACGTCTTCGTAGTGGCTGCTGCGTACTAGTTCTTCTGCAAGCGTAATCGCGTCGATGCCACGAATACCGTTTTCATATAAGCGATGGATGGCAGAATACATCTTCTGATGCGCGTCACTGTAGAAGTGTTCGGCTTTAAGCGATTCGCCGACTTCATCAATGGCTTCATTCATCAGCAGAATACTGCCGAGAACGCCGCGTTCGGCGTCAAGATTCTGCGGTGGAAGTCTGAGTCTATCGTCTGCCATCGATCCTGATGTTCCCGAATTCCTGTGAGCACCTCAAAAAAAGTTGCCCTATCCAACAAAAATCCTCAGACAACTCAATGCCTGAGGATTCTGTTTTATTAAATCGACGACGATGCTAAAGCACCATCGACGGTCCCGTGTGCAGGAACTCAGCCACTGGTTGCGGACGGCACAACCCAGACTTTGACTTCGCCCTGCACTTTTTCGTGGAACTTCAATTTCACGGTATACATGCCAAGCTCTTTGATCGGGCCGTCAAGGCGAACGTTTTCGGCCTCAACAGGATGACCAGCAGCCTTGAGCGCTTCGCTGATATCTTTGGCCACGACTGAACCATAAAGATGGTTGTCGGCGGTCGCATGAGCTTCGATTGTTGCACTGTACTTTGCAACGGCGTCTGCAATGCGTTGCAGTTGCTTAACTCGGCCAGCTTCTATTGCAGCAAGGCGTTCCTTGTGTTTTTCTACCATCCGCTTATTGTGAAGTGAAGCAACTGTCGCTTTGCCCTGAGGCAGCAGAAAGTTGCGGGCATAGCCAGGCTTTACCCGAACGATTTCACCACGTTGACCAAGATTGTCAACGTCGTGTACAAGCAGAACTTCAACATTGCGTGAAGTCGATTGAACTACGCGAGCCATCGGAAACAAATTCCTTTTACACTTTTCCTGACTGAACGGTTTCCGTCATTGGAAAACTACGTTCAACCATCTTGAAATCAACGACAAGAATACTAAATCTCACAGCACACTAAAAGGGTACATCATCCCCGCCCGGAGGCATATCGTCGTAAAATGACTGATCCGGAGACCGATAGGAATCCGATCCATCATTGCTTTCATTTACCCGGCTATCATCGCCCCGCTGTGGCGATGTTCGGGCTTGAGCAGCCGCAGGCTTGGCTGGTCCACGCGACGCTGAGTTGCCTGCGGCAGCACCTGCGGAAGGTGCACCACCAGTACCTCCACCGTCACGACTTCCCAGCAACTGCATCGATTCTGCAACGACCTTCAACTTAGAGCGTTTTTGGCCGGTTTCTTTATCTTCCCAGGAATCCTGCTGCAAACGCCCCTCAATCAGCACCGGACGTCCCTTTGCCAGGTACTCACCAGCAATTTCTGCAGTTCGCCCCCACAAGGTCACTTCAACAAAAGTTACCTCTTCCTTGCGTTCATTTGAACGCTTGTCAGTCCACTGGCTGTTCACAGCCAATGAAATATCGCAAACCGCACTGCCACTCGGAATAAATCGTACTTCCGGGTCGCGTGTGAGATTGCCGACGATGATGACTTTGTTAAATGAGGCCATTTGCTACTCCGTTCCGCACAACCGGACAATCATCAGGTTGATTGTTGACTATGCCCAGTCTGTGAAATCTATTCGTCTTCCAGTTCCGGTGTCTCTTCTTCGCGGCTGCGACTGCTTCGACCACGCTCTGAGCGTTCGCCTGCCGGTGCGTCTTCTGACGGAGCTGGAGTTGCACCTGTGAGAGAAGCGACAGTTGCGTCAAAAATTTGCTGCGAATGAGCGATAATCATTTGACGAATAATCGTTTCGTTCAGTTGACACTGGCGAATCAGAGTCTTCATGCCCGCGCCACGCATCGTGAAACACACGATGTAGTGCAGACCTTTTTTCATGCCATTGATTTCGTACGCAAGCTTACCGTCCTGCCATGGTCGGTGAGCAACAACGGTTGCTCCGGACTTGGCGAGAACAGTCATGATTTCGCCTGTCACGCCGTCTGGGTCAGTGGCGTATTTGCCACTATCCACGAGGAACATGCCTTCATAAAAGTGCTGACGCACTGGATTTTCTGCTACGGCTGACACGGAACATCTGCTCCTGAAAAAACTTGCATCTTCAGCAGACACGATGCCACAACTGGCCGCACCACACTAGAAGACTGACTAAATAAACGACAACTTTACTGATGGAAGCCTTCGGAGTCTACTCTTCAGGCGACCGATTGAAACGATTCATCGCACTTGCAACTCCGTCTGCAATCCATGTTTCAATGGAATCCGCAGCCTTCATTGTCATAAGCTCCGATTCAGTACGCTCCTCAGCACGAAACCGAGAAAGTACGAAATCAGCAGCATCCATTTGCCCCGGAGGACGCCCAACACCCAATCGCAACCGAGGAATTTGATCTGTCCCCAGCCGCTGAATAATGTCAGCCAATCCCTTCTGCCCGCCTGCAGACCCGCCAGCTCGCCAGCGAATTCGACCTAACGGCAGATTCATATCATCACAAACAACAGCCACATCGTGTGGCAAAACCTGATAAAAGCGAGCAACCTGCTGAACGGCGTCTCCGCTTCGATTCATATACGTTGTCGGAGTCACCAGAAGAACTTTGCCTGCACAGACAAACACCTCCCAGATTTCCGAAGAAAATTTTGACTGAGCCTTACCTGGCTGAAACCGTCTCACAAGCTCCGAAACCGCATCGAATCCAACATTGTGACGAGTCCCCGCGTACTGAGCACCCGGATTGCCAAGCCCCACAACCAGTTTCACTGCCATGAACCCGGCCCCGGCTTAAATATCTACCTAAACAACAGCCTTGCGAGCATCATACAGTTCAACAATCACTTCACTGGCTGGAGTCACAAGCTTTGCGTATTCAGGCAACTGCAGATCGCTGGCTTTCACAGTATCGCCAATTTGCAAGGCACCCATTCGGACGACGATTGATTTCGGGATTCGAAAATCCGGACAATCGATGGTAACCATCTTGGCGTGTTGACGAACCGCACCGCCGTCCTTCAGGCCAACAGCATCGCCACGCAACTCCAAAGGAATCTCCACGGTCGCACGCCCCGTCGGGTCAACGCGTCGCAGATCCACATGCAGCACTTTTGTGCTGAATACGTCCCACTGAAGTTCCTGAACGACAGCCTTATCAACAGTGCCGTCCAACTCGACATCCACGACCGATGACAGAGTTGACACGAGCTTACCGACGGCATCCCCGCAGACAGAAGCTGAAACACCAGGCTTATTCAGCCCGTAAATATTGGCAGGCACACGACCTTGATCACGCAAGCGACGCGTGTCAACTGTGCCAACCTTGGTCCGGCGTTCTGCCTTCAAAAGAAGATCTTCCGACATCTTGGGAGTACCCTGAATCAAAACTCAATAAAACTTGTGGTGAAACACAAACTCGCCGGTCTTGGCATCAGTGCCTTAAGCCAGCGATGACGTTAACGTTTTCTGGCGAATTTAGCACCGTCGAAGTGAAAGGCACTTTACAGGCCCTGTTTTTCGCAAGCGGGGGAGCATATCGATCTTGAATTCAACGTTCAACACCAGAAGGATAACTGTTATTGAGATTCGCAAAGGCTTCTCAGGAAGTCCAAAGCACACCAAATTTCAATGGTCCAGCCATTTTTCAAGGTTCAATTCCTCCAAGGGACTGCTTTCCATCAAAAATGACGGTAAGCTGCCACGACGCCACATGTAGCGAAACTCGTCAAGACTTTCGGCCATTTCCTCAGGATATCCAAAACTCTTGACGAGTTTCGCTACTTAGCATCCGCCGACGTTGAACGGCATTGGCGTTAAACGAAATTCGTAGTAACCATTTGATCGCTCGAGCTTACATCATGTCGACCGAAGTCGCCGCCAGCATTTATGACTATCCGAAGTACTATGATTTGCTGTTCGGATCAGACGTTGCGGCCGAATTCAAATTCCTGAAGGCATGTTTCGCCAAACATGCAGGCTGTAAAGTTAAACGTGTCTTTGAACCTGCATGTGGAACCGGTCGATTGTTGATTAAGCTCGGCCGCTCAGGTTTTGACGTTGCAGGTAACGATCTGAACCCTAAAGCTGTCGAATACTGCAACGAACGGTTGAAAAAGTACAATCTCCCGGAGGCCGTCGTTGTGGGGGATATGTCGAACTTCAAGGTGAAAAAGAAGTTCGACGCCTCGTTCAATATGATCAATAGTTTCCGACATCTCGCAACGGAGAAACAAGCCCGTGCTCATTTTGAATGTATGGCAAAAGCCATGAACAAAGGCGGACTCTACGTACTGGGCATGCATCTGGAACCAACCTCCTGCCCGCCGATGCAGGAAGAAAGCTGGACAGCTCGACGCGGCAACCTGGTTGTCAATTCACACATGTGGTCCAAGGGTATTGACCGCAAGAAACGACTGGAGCACCTTGGACTAAACATCGACGTCTTTACACCTACTAAACGGCTGCGCATTGTGGACCACATGGAATACCGCACGTATAAACATGCTCAGTTCTTGTCACTTGTGAAATCCGTGCCACAACTGGAGATCGCAGAAACGTACGACTTTTCGTACAACATCAAAAAGCCACACGTCGTGAGCGGAACGACCGAAGATGTCGTATTTGTACTGCGGCGGAATTAGTTTGCAATTCGTTTTTGCATTGATCATTTTCCCGCTGGCCGATCTGTCAGCTTCAATGTTCCCCTTTGGAGCACGATCGGAGACCCCAGTTTGATCTCTGAAGCCTTTGAATCATCAAAACACGGCCAAGCCAACAGTTCGTATTCGAAGTCTTTAACACTGGTCTTCGGCTGGCAAAGATAAGTCCAACGAACAGAATCGTTCATTGTGTCGTCAGATTTTGGCGCACCTTTGTAACCGTTCTCAAACCATGATATGCCTGTGCCGGAGATGCGTGGGTGATCGCGTTCTGGTTCATTTTCGGAAACGAACGACCCAGCTCTGGAGTATGGTGAGAAAAACGACCCGGAAGTCTGGAGCGATGACCGCGATTCACCTTTTGGAAATACGAAAATTCCCATTGGCCACTTACCAATCCGATGAATAGGTTTTCCATCAACCTCAGCGGGCATTGAATCCATCGGCTCGAAGGTCAACTCCACGTAAACACCAGTTCCAGTTTGCAGATTAATTTCATTTGGAAGTGGCTCTTTCGTATCGAACAGCGTGCATTCAAAACGCTTGAACAGCTTCAGGCTGATTTCCGGAGATGGTTCTGGCTGTGCTTTTCCGCATCCAATGCACAGTATAACAAAGCATAAACCGACTAAATCCGACACGGTTGATTTCATCCGAAGCTCGCCTTGGGTGTCAAAGATTACTGAGGTTGTCAATCTCTGCTTGCACGGGTTCCGAGTGCATGCCAGACGCTGAGATCCACTGAGTTGGTTGTGACACGGCATGAACCATCTGCAAGCAGTGAGTTCACAAGATCACCGTGGAGACTTGTTGAAGGATTTAGTTGGTGATCACCGTCGGCACCGGTAGCGTCTGGTCCATTATAGCTGGCTGGATGATTTGGCGGCAACATGTGGTCATATGTCATGTAGGATGTATGTATGGCCTGTGGATTAGGAGAAACACGGTGATTCATCGCTTGATCAATCGCCAAGGCGATATCTTTGCTGTCATAATATCGCTGGTCGGTCAACCAGAAGACGCGGGGATTCCTTTCGTCTACTGGTTGAGTTAGGTCGATCGTAAACCAAAGATGCTCCGATATCGCCACCGTATTTGACAAGCCATCAGTAATATCCCGAGGGAAAACGTCACCTCCATTATTGATGCGAAATCCGGTGAATGGAGCCTCAAACATGAAGCCAACACCGTTACTCACAAAATAGTTCGAAACAATCCCGGAGACAGCGGCCGCAGCTGTCTCTGGATCATTTGGGCAGAGATATACCGGAACGGGCGTACCTTGGTTGTTTCTGGCCGCTGAGAGCTTCTCCTGTGCCTCAAGAAATGGAAGCAGCCGCTGATGGAACCCCGTTGGATCTGCTGCTGAGTGTAGTTGAGTGGCGTAATCCGCCACAGGAAAACCACCATGAACTCCGGCAAAGTTATGCATTGCAACACCAACTTGGCGGAGGTTATTCACGCACTGAACTCTCCGTGCTGACTCTCGCGATCGGGCGACAGCAGGCAGTATCAGTCCGAGCAAGACTCCGACAATCGCGATGCTGACCAGCAATTCTGTAATTGTAAAACCACGCCTGTGTTGCCGGTGCTTGTTTGTGCGACAAATTAACTTCGATGTGAGGCCAGTAATATTTTGTTTCACACTTCCTCCCGCTTCGCTACTCGTTAAGTCCGGCACCCGGCACATCTATTATGGGCCGGGTGCTATGCACGACTGGACGCAACGCAATTGACTCCTCGATGCTTTCAATTCAACAATTCACAATTACGGTACTGGTGGCAGAAGTACATGATCTACTCCGATGGTTGCGTGGTATATCCAACCGCTTGTTCCGTTCGCCGAATACTCAACAATCCCTTGAGTCATAACTACATTTCCCCCGTTATACATGGCAAGTGCGTCAGGATTGGTGACGGGCCCATCCAATTTATGGATAAGCTATGAGTAATTCATCGGCTGCATTGGAACGCTTTGCTGGATAGTAAAGCCTGGAAAGCCAGTGGGGCCTGAGAATGTACTTTCTGCCATTGTCATTGTTTGCGGATTGAAGGTGATCACCTGCATTTTCAAGTGAAACTTCGATGGCCCAAGAGCGGTCATATACGGCCCAGCCTTGAACACTGGCGTTGGTTGAGCCACTGGCGGGTAATACTAAGCCTGTGCATTTCTCGCAGTCATCACGAAAG
>JBDNFT010000916.1:0-4541 GCA_041689695.1 Planctomycetaceae bacterium
AGTCTGCCCAAAATATCACCACGCGTAAGGACTTTCCTTTCCAGCCGACTGCTATGGAGGGAGTGGCAGAATGAATTCTACTGATGATATAACCTCGCAAAGGGATTCCGACCTGGGACAGGTCGGACTACAACGTAGGCAGATCTGTCCTCAGATCTGCATCCTTCAGCATGGTCCATTGCAAATGGTTGTCGGGCCGCAGCGTTGGGAATTAGTAATTCCTTCACTGCCGCTCGCCTAAGAATCGCTCGATCAATAGTTGTCGTAGCGGAACTCGCCAAGAGTTTCGATTACGCTGGATTCCGAAAGTCTTGGCGAATTCCGCTACGTCCATATTCGGACAGTTATTGTTCGAGCGATACTAAATTCTTATCTGTTCATCTTCTCACTCCTTTGTTGGCCTGTCCATGCAGCTTGTCTTTCTGGGAACCGGTGGCTACCACCCCAATGAACGCCGACATACGGCCAGTTTGTTGCTGCCTGATATCGGCGTTGCTTTGGATGCAGGGACTGGATTCTTCCGCGTGCAAAAGGCCATTCGGTCTTCGACGCTGGATGTTTTTCTGACCCACGCGCACCTGGATCACATTTGTGGACTCACGTTCATACTTGTGCCGTTGTTGCGTGGCGATTTGGATCGAGTTCGAGTGTTTGGCACTCAAGAAACCATTCACGCGGTTCAAACACATCTGCTGGCGAATGAATTGTTTCCCATCGAGCCAGACTTTGAGTGGCATGTTCTGGACGGCATTGTTCCTCTTCCGGCCAGCGTTCCTCTTCCGGCCAGCGTTCCTCTTCCGGCCAGCGTCGCCCTTCCAGGCGGCGGAAAACTCACATGGTCTTCACTGCAGCATCCCGGTGGCTCGGTTGGGTTTCGACTGGACTGGCCTGGAAAATCACTGGCCTATATCACCGACACCACTGCTCCTGGAAATTACGCCGATTTTGTGCGTGGCGTGGATGTGCTTATTCATGAATGTTACTTTCCTGATGAACTGGATGACTGGGCAATCAAAACGGGTCACAGTTCTTCGTCAAACGTCGCGCGGCTTGCGAAGGAGGCGAACGTCAAACGCCTGTACCTGATTCATGTTGATCCACAGCGTCCAGATGATGATCCTGTCGGCATGGACGGCATTCGGGCAATATTTCCGCATGCACACCTCGCAGAAGATTTGATGGAAATTGAATTCTGATGTTGTCGTCAACTTTGCTGTCAGCACTTCGTGATCCTGAACGCAGTATCCCACTGCAAATGGCGGACGACGGCTTATCACTGATTTCCAGCGGTGGCGATCGTTCGTGGAAAATCATTAACGACATTCCGCGTTTCGTGACGGACGAACATCTGGAAAGCTTCGGCCATCAGTGGACTCATTTCGACGTCGCGCATGACGACGAAGATCGCGCGACGTTTGAAGCCAAGACGGGAATGTCCATCAGCGAACTGGCCGGGAAAAGAATTCTTGACGCTGGGTGCGGCGGAGGCCGCTACGCAAAGGTCTGTGGTGAAGTTGGTGCCACCGTGTTCGGGGCTGATCATACACGAGCGGTCGATAAGGCAGCTCAGTTGTGTGGCCACCTGCCGAACGTACAGTTCGTTCAGGCCGATTTGAAGCATCTGCCTTTTGAACCCGCGTCGTTTGATTTTGTATTTTCCATTGGCGTGATGCATCACGATGCTCATACGCGATCCGTGTTTGATGCGGTCGCGAAAATGGTCAAGCCTGGCGGTCGATATTCGGTGTGGCTGTATCGCAGAAACCAGTGGTGGCAGGAGATCGTGAACACCGGTTTGCGAGCGATCACAACCAAACTGCCGTCATGGGCTCTGATGCCATTTTGCCATGTCGGAGCGGTCCTGGGAGGTATACCAGTCGTCAACCGGACGCTCAACAAGTTCGTCAATTTCAGCGCTCATCCGAGCTACGAAAACCGTGTCTGTGATACGTTCGACTGGTGGGCCCCGAAGTATCAGTTTCACCACACTGTTGACGAACTGAGTATATGGTTTCACGAAGCTGGTTTCGGCGAACTGACGGTCTTGCCGCCGGAAAAAACGGGGCGTTTCTACCGCTGGACTTATGAGAACAATCTGCTGATTGGCAGCGGCGTGAATGTCACTGGCGTGAAGCGCTGAGGCCGTGTTGTAATAAGTTGATTGCCGCCGGTTTTCACTGAAGAAGACTATAAAGCATTGAAAATCTACTATCCATTCCTCAAAGCCTTGACAAAATCGCGGCGCTTAAGGCGGACCAGACCCTAAAGGCACCTGACCTGTTGCCCGGGTTTTCTCTACTGGTTAGCGAAATTTTTGAGTAGAGAGCTACTTCAGGTTATAGACAAGCAACTTGTCCTGATCCCGCAGATACAACTTACCATCCGCAATGACCGGATGAGCCCATGCTGGACGGTCGCTGCGATCGGGTTGTTCAAAGCGTCCCAGTTGCTTGAACTCTTTAGAATCAGCCGCCAGTAGTAAGACCGGTCCCTGTTCGTTGCGGAAGACGATTTTCTTGTCCGCGTAGACGACGGAACCTTTCATTCCATGTTCGCGCCAGGTTGGCTTGCCGGTTTTGAAATCCACGCATGACAAAAGATCGCCGCTGGAACCGTAGACATAACCGTCCAGCAACACCATACCACCGTGATGATTCTTCATGTTTTTTGTGAAGTAGACAGGTTTGGCTTTGACGTTGTTGCCCTGAGCCTTGAGCTCTACCAGTTCAGCGCCGGTGCCATAGTCTGAAGAACTGAACACGTAGTTATTGGATACCAGCGGTGTCGCACAATTTGCGGTCCCGTTGGATGACTTGTTCTGTCCCCAAAGTGGTTCTCCGTCTTTTGCACGGACTCCGCAGATGCCTTTCGAGGTGAAGATTACGTACTGCTTTACTTTACCAATAGTCGCTACGACTGGTGATGCATAGGAAGCCTGTGGTTGTTCGGGAACCAGGCTCTTCCAGACCACCTTGCCGGTTTTAGCATTGAGTGCCACGACTGTTGCATCTTTGCCGCCGGGTGAACAGATCACGTTGCCATCGTCGATAAGCACAGATTCGCTGATGCCCCATGTGATGTTTCCACCGCCGAAGTCCTTCAGAATATTCACGTGCCAGATGACGTCGCCGCTGTTGGCATTCACACACGAAAGATCACCATTGCCACCCAGTGCGTAAACCATTCCGTTTACGACAGTCGGGGTTCCGCGAGGTCCGTTGCCCTGCCCTTCGCGATATTCATCGCCATTCCGTGCCTTCCATACGATCTCGCCAGTCTTCCGATTCAATGCAATGATTTGTTCGCCGCCGTCGACGTTCCCCATCGTGTACATCAACTCGCCGACCAGCGAAACCGATGCATAACCTTCGCCGATACCGGTAATCGTCTGCAACAACTCTGGGCCGCCGTCTGGCCATGAATCTGCCAGTCCGGTTTCCTCGCTGAGATTGTCTCGATTTGGCCCACGAAACTGATTCCAGTCAGTCTTCAAGTCGGCGGCCGTCGCGCTGCTGCCATCTGCGGCTGCGAACAAAAATGTTCCGACCAACAGACCAAGGATCACGTTCAGGTTCATAGGCTTCATGTTTAGACCTTAAAATTTGTCGAGGTTTTCTGTGGCGATCTTTGCGTGATTCTATTCGCAATCCAGGGACTTCTGTCCAGTGCAGTTCTTTTTCGGGCACTGCCACTTCGCTTGTTGAGATATGCAGAGTCACAAAAATTCCGTGACTTATTAAGTCTTTCAACACTGCACGTTGAGTATATTCCGCATAACCAGACAACTTTGCCTGATCCGCGCAGCTTTTACGGTTCGTTTGAATCGGACGGACTTCCGTTTCCTGTCTGAGACATAGATTTGAAATCAGCCGGTAGATTCTGCGCGCTCGATGTCGTTCGGACGCAGAACTCAGGATACTGATTTCTGTCTTCGTCGTTAGCAGTTAGTTGTCGCAATGCGAAATTCGAATGTAATCCTGACTTCAGTCGTGATGGCTGGCTTGATGGTTCTGGGAGTTCGCTACTTTCGGGACAATGCTCAGCGCTGGCCGACGCAGTATGGCGGAACTGCCGTGGCGCGAGCGGCGACTGAACGAGAAGGCGTCGAGAGGCCGGTAACTGACGTTGGCAGATCGTTAGATGTCGATGCAGACGTCACAGAACAGAACACTGCGCTGTCGCCAGTTGCGGATATTATTTCGCAGGATCTGAAGACGTTGCCTGAAACACAGCGACATCCCGCCAGCCTCCATCCCGAAATGATTACTCCTGGAAACTTCGAATACCTCGGCGCGTTCCTTCCTCCGCGCGGCGAGAGCAAAGGAACGACATTTTCATATGGAGGTTGGGGAATCGCCTATCGCGATGACGGTGACCCCGACGGACTCGACGATGGGTTTCCGGGGTCTCTTTATCTGGTTGGCCATCAACAGCAACAAATGATTGCCGAGATCTCCATTCCAGCCCCGGTGAATTCGAAGTATAAAAACGCAGATGACCTGCCGGTTTCTGAATTTCTTCAGCCGTTTGGAGATATTTCG
>JBDNFT010000917.1:0-1995 GCA_041689695.1 Planctomycetaceae bacterium
CCTGAGATCCATCGCGATCCTCGAATGCCGCAAGCCGACACGCAGTGAGCATCTCCGATGAAAAAAGGCCGTGCATCGACAACCACGCAAGCCGCCCCAAGCGTTGTTCCGGGGATAGAACCGCGCGCCGAATCTGCTGGCAGCCGCTGGACGTTTTTAACGAATCATTCCCACGTGCTGATTCTGCTGTCACGCAATCCGACAATCGTGCTGCGTGAGGTTGCGATTCGCGTAGGGATTACTGAACGCGCCGTCCAGCGAATCATAGCCGACCTGGAAGAAGCAGAGATCATTGAACGAGAGAAGGTAGGGCGGCAGAACCATTATCGCATCTTATCTGAGCAGTCGCTGCGTCATCCGATTGAATCGCACAAGACGATCGGCGACCTGCTGTCCCTGATCAATGAGCCCGCAGGCTGAATGCTGTCGTTCCCTGAATGGTGTGGTGCATGCGACAGTGGTGCGTGCCAGAATTGTGTGGGAACTGGATTTCGGTTAGGCTTTAAACAGAGTCCTGAGTAAAAGGGCATGATTTAATATGCCTTGTATGTTGCGCAGTCACTACGCGACCACTGTTTATTGTTGCATCTGGATTTTTGGATTAAATTATGTCCGCCTCCGTTCCCGGAGAAAACACTGATTCGACGGGCATGGATCGTCGGGCAGGAGGCATGTTTGATTCAACTCCCTGGAGCGGAGTGCTTGCCGCCGGGGATTCCAGACATGCATCCCAGAGAATTGCGTTGCAGAGTTTTTGTTCTGCCTGCTGGCTGGCGCTGCATCTTTACGTCCGCCGGAAAGTGAAGAATGTTCATCTGGCGCAGGATTTGACGGAGTCCTTTTTTGAACGACTGCTCGTCGGCAAGTCGTTGAAGCTGGCAGATCCGGCTCGCGGGAGATTTCGGACGTTTCTGATTCAGGCGTTTGAGTGGCATCTTGCAAATGAATTTCGCGAAGGACGCGCCGAAAAGCGTGGTGGAAAAGTTCAGACATTTCCGCTCGACTTTTCCAGACACGATTCTTTGCTGGCCGATGATGAAAGCATCACCGCCGACCTACTGTTTGAACGCGAGTGGGCGATCACCCTGTTGAATTTGACGATGGAGCGACTGCGAACCGAGCAGGCCGTGGGGGACAAAGCAGAAATCTTCGACGTGTTGAAACGATTTCTGACGGGCGAAGGACCACAAGGCGGATATCAGGCGGTCTGCGAACAAGTTGGCATGAATGAGCCTGCTGCTCGGATGGCTGTGAGCCGACTCCGCGTTCGATACCGCGAACTTTTGCGCGAAGAAATTGCCAGGACTGTGGCATCCAGTCAGGATGTGGACGACGAAATTCGACACTTGTTCAGGGCAGTATCGGTAAAATAGGGCGGAAGATAGTTCCTTAGGAATAGTCCCGAAATAAAGTACGTCAGCCTTTCCAGGCTGACTGGTTCTTTTTCATGTCCGGCTGGAAAGCCTGACGTACGTTTCGGGATGTGATTTCGGGCTTGTTCCTTAGAGCCCACAGAGGAATTCATCATAAAACTTCCGACACTGCCAAAGATTTTGCGTTGCGAACCTGGAATTCCTGTTAATTCTGAGGTGTGTGAATCCTCTGTCAAAGCGCGAAACTCATGAGCGATATCTTGAAAACAGCAAGTGCCACCTGCCCGGATTGCGATGCTTCGCTTCCTGTGAATGCACCGGATGGTCTGTGTCCGGCCTGCTTGCTGCGAACGGCCTTTCGTGCCGTGTTCGATTCTGCAGAGCATGCCGAATCGAACCCGACCGAGCGCCAACACCTGGAATTGACACCTAATGCTCAGTTAGTTTTACTGTCTCAACTACTGTTTTTGATTCAACCTGGTTGGCGGTAGGCGTTTACGTTTTTTGTAGTGATAGAATCGAGCTTCTTCGTTTCGTCGCAATCGGCGAGTTTTGTTCTTTGCAATCCTGATGGGAGTGTCGCAATTGCAGGCGGCTCGGAGCAGCATCGCAATCCCGTCGC
>JBDNFT010000918.1:0-4109 GCA_041689695.1 Planctomycetaceae bacterium
GGCGATGATTTCCGCAATTTCTTGAACAGGCTGCAGAACGCCCGTTTCATTGTTGGCGTGCATCACAGTGACAAGCAACGTGTCTGGACGAAGCATTTTTTGGATCGTTTCAGGCTCCACATACCCACCGCGCGTCACGGGAGCCAATTCGACGTCGAAGCCCAAAGATTTCATTCTCTCCAGCGGTTCCAGCACGGCTTTGTGCTCAATAGTCGTGCTGATGATGTGCTTCCGTCCCGTCCTCTCTGCGTATTGCTGAAGCCCGAGGATGGCTATGTTATTGCTCTCAGTGGCCCCACTGGTGAAGAAGATCTCCTCGGGCTTGGCATCAATCAGGTCTGCAATTTGCTTCCGTGCTTTCTCCACCGCATCCTTCGCTCGTTGTCCGTAAATGTGTGTTCGACTTCCAGCATTCGATGGGGCAAGGAACCACGGTATCATGGCTTCGAGTACGCGCGGATCCATCGGTGTCGTGGCGTTATAGTCGAGGTAAATCGGTTGCTGAATCATTGAGAGCCGTCTGGGTAAACTCACTATGCGAGGTGCGTTTGGCGGGGCTTGTGAAAGCGTGAAGAATGTCATACTTCAGGCCCAGACCATTGCTCAGTTTCACTGAAAACGGATCATACCGCGCCAAGTGAAAGGCGACTACTCTACGAAACTCTCGATGAGCGCTGGCGCTTTGTTCATGGGGCCTTGTTGGTACTATCGGCGCGTGACTCCTGAATTTGTTGCGAAAGCTTCTGCAGCTGCATCAGGTTTTGCGCCCGCGGATCATTGCTGGGCAGCATCACGGAAACTTCGTAGTCACCGACGTAACCCCAGATTTGCACCGCTTTCTCTTTCGAGTACCGTCGCACCCGCGTGATTTCCATGTTAATCAACATCTGCGGTGCGGCGAAGGGATCGAAAGAGAAGAATGTGGAGTTGATGGTCATGATTTTTATCCTTGTGCGCGAACTGTAAGTTTTTTGAATCTGACGATTGACGGACTGGAAGTCAATATGTAATTTATGGAAGTCAATACATGACTTCCATTGGAATCTGAAAAAATGGCCGGTTTCGAGTACATCTTTCCTTCAATTCGCGGCATCCAGGCAGGCCGCGAGTATTACATCTCGATGTGCCCCATTCATTTGATTCCCAAAATCTTCATCTACGACGACGAAGAATTGCGTCCCGAGCTGCGAGCTCAACGAACGCTGAACAAGCAAGGAATTCCAGAGATGGCCCGATACCTCCTTAATAATCCCAAGAACTACACATTCTCTGCATTGACGGCTTCGATTGACGGGCAAGTGAAGTTTGAGCCGTTGGGTCAAGATGTGGCCGGCAGCAATGTTGGCCGATTGCATATCCCGATGAGCGCCCGCTTTGTCATTAACGACGGGCAGCATCGCCAGGCGGCAATCAAGGCGGCCTTGCAGGAGAATCCAGATCTCGGTGATGAGACCATCTCTGTTGTCTTCTTTCTCGATGTCGGATTGAAGCGATGCCAGCAGATGTTTGCTGATCTTAACCGTTACGCTGTGCGGCCGACTCCCTCGCTGGGACTGCTTTACGATCACCGTGATGAAAATGCGCAGGTGGCCAAGATGGTCATGGAGCGAGTTCCGGCATTTGCGGGACTCACGGAAACGGAACGTAGCACTATTTCCAATCGTTCAATCAAATTGTTCACGCTCAGCGGGATTTATCACGCGACGCAAGCCTTGCTGCAGGGGCTTGATATCGAAGGATTCGAAAACCGCGTCGCCACCGCTGCGGAATTTTGGAGTGAAGTGGCCAAACAAATTCCTGACTGGCAGGCTGCTCGCGATCGAAAGATTTCCGCTTCGGATTTACGACGAGAATTTGTGCATTCGCACGCATTGGCGTTGGCGGGAGTGGCACGGGCAGGAAATGCACTTCTCAGGCTGGACAGCAAGGCTTGGAAGACACTACTGAAGAAGCTGGGCACACTTGATTGGTCCAGAGCAAACTCTGAGCTATGGGAAGGACGAGCGATGAGTGCTGGTCGGCTTTCGAAACGACATGTGAACGTCGCGCTGACTGGCAATGTGATCAAACAGCATCTAGGTCTTGAGCTGACTTCGGAAGAACAGCAACTGGAAAAAGAATTTATGAGGAGCACAAATGGCCGTCGCAGAAACCGCTAAGTCGAAGATCTCTGTATTCACTGAACTTGGATTGGCTCAGACCGTGAAAGCGGTCTGTGAGGAAATCCGCCGCCTTTATCAATGGGATCAGGTGCCGTGGGTGATTGGCTACAGCGGCGGCAAGGATTCGAGTGCCGTCCTGCAACTGGTTTGGCTGGCCTTGAAGGAACTGCCGCCGGAGAAACGAACCAAGCCGGTGCATGTGATCAGCACGGACACGTTGGTCGAACAGCCTGTCGTGGCGGCTTGGGTGGATGCGTCGCATGCCAGAATGCGCCAGGCCGCTGCAGAACAGCAGATGCCGATCACCCCGCATAAACTGACGCCGGATGTGAAGGATACGTTCTGGGTGAATTTGATCGGTCGCGGTTATCCGGCTCCTCGGAAATTGTTTCGCTGGTGTACCAGCCGCATGAAGATCAATCCCAGTAACACGTTCATTCGCAATGTCGTTCGCGAGAGCGGCGAAGCCATGCTGGTCCTGGGGACGCGCAAGGCCGAAAGTCAGCGGCGCGGCGGAGCAATGCAAAGTCATGAAGACTGGAGTCGCGAGAACGTGCTGAAGGACGCTCGTCTGACGCCGAATGCCAGTCTGCCGAATTCGCTGGTTTATACGCCGGTCGAAGACTGGACGAATGATGATGTCTGGTTGTTTCTGATGCAGGTCAAAAATCCGTGGGGTCATACGAACAAGTCTCTGCTGGGTATGTATCAGGGGGCTTCGACGGACGGCGAGTGTCCGCTGGTGGTGGATACGACGACTCCCAGTTGCGGCAATAGTCGCTTCGGCTGCTGGGTTTGTATGGTCGTCGATAAAGATCGATCGATGGAGGCGATGATCAAGAATGATGACGAAAAGGTCTGGATGACTCCACTGCTGGATTTGCGGAACGATCTGGCAGACTTCTCACAGGAAAAAGATCGGCGGGACTTCCGTCGTATGAATGGTCGCGTCCAGCTATTTCATGACAGCGTGATTCGCGGGCCGTACAAGAAAGACGCTCGGGAATACTGGTTGCGTCGTGTGCTGGAGACACAGACTCAGTTGCGTGAAATCGGCCCTGAGGAATTTCGCAGCATCGAATTGATCACGATGGATGAACTGCAGGAGATTCGTCGTTTGTGGCGGTTCGAGAAACATGAGTTCGATGACTCTGTGCCAGGCATTTATCAGGAAGCGACGGGCGAGGAGTTTCCGGTTCCGGCGGATGATGACAACCTGCTGCGTGGTGAGGACTGGCAGATTCTGAAGGACGTTTGCGGCGACGATCCGATGTTCTTCGAATTGCAGAGCAGTCTGCTGGATGTCGAACGTGAGTTTCGCGGCATGTCGCGTCGGGCCGGGATCTATGAGGCTCTGGAGGATCGTTTCAAAGCGTGCCAGTTTGAATCGGAGCAGGAAGCGTTGGTGGCCTTGCATGAGGAGAAAGATCTCCGCGAGGATGCCGACAAACAGAACGAACGATCGCTGGCGATTGTGCAGCGGGAGTTGTTTGAAGAGGACGGGGGTTAGGGTTCTTGGTGCTGGGTTGAGAATAAAAACGGCGAGCGGTTGGGCGTGAGCCCTCCGTGTGTGATTTTTGTTTTGCAGGGAATTGCAGTTTGAACCACGGAGTGCACGGAGTTCACGGAGGAAATTCAGTAGGTCCTCCTTGCCGAGGAGGACTTTCGAGCGGAGCTCGAACCCCGGGCGCGCGTGTGGTTGTGGGGGCCGTGTGCTACGGCGAAGTGATTTTGATGTGGCATTGTGACTGGTCGCAGGTCGCGACAAGTCGCGAAGTCCTTTCCGGCAGAAAGGACCTACTGGAGGACTTTCGAGCGGAGTTCGAACCCCGGGCGCGCGTGTGGTTGTGGGGGCCGTGTGCTACGGCGAAGTGATTTTGATGTGGCATTGTGACTGGTCGCAGGTCGCGACAAGTCGCGAAGTCCTTTCCGGCAGAAAGGACCTAC
>JBDNFT010000919.1:0-4735 GCA_041689695.1 Planctomycetaceae bacterium
CTATCGCTATTTTCCGGACCCGGATCTCTTTCCTGTGACGACCACTGTCGAACAGATCGATGCGATTCGCAAGTCACTGCCGGAAACTCCTGCAGCGCGACGCGAACGATTCCAGTCACAGCTTGGACTTAGCGAATACGATGCATCGGTGATACTGGATCAAGGACCTGACCTTGCGGCATGGTTTGAGAAAGTTGCTCAACTGTGCGGCGACGGCAAGACCGCTGCGAATTGGGTGACGCAGGATATTTTGCGAGACCTGAATGCTGACGGATTAACTCTGGATCAGTTCTCCATCACCGCTGAAATTCTTGGAACGCTGCTGAAGTGCATCACCTCAGATCGTATCACAACAAAAAGTGCGCGGGATATTTATGCCGCGTTGAAAGACGACGTCGCGAATGATCGCGCGATCAGTGTGGATGACGTCGATCGTTTAATCACAGCTCGTGGACTTGAGATCGTGCGGGATACGGCAGCGCTAGATGCGGCGATTGCAGCGGCGATTGCGTCGAAGCCGGATGCTGTGAATGATTTCCGATCAGGCAAGCAAAACGCAATCGGCCCAATGATCGGCATGATCATGAAACAAGTCGCAGGCGCGGATCCGAAGCAGGTTCGTGAATTGTTGATCGCGGCGATCAATCAATAAGTCACAGGAACTCGCAGAACTACCGTGGCGTGTGGACGCAATTGGTTGGCGTGAGGCCACAGTCCGGCGGATGTTGAAATCTGACATTGTGGCTGATCTGTCGTCGATCGTTCGGCCAGTACCTGGTCACGCAGACGATTGGCTTCTTGAGTCGCATCGACCCATGCTGCTGACGTTGGCGAAGCGGCCCACGTCTGGATTTCGATTTTCATGGGTCCGCGCGCGAGTTCGGATTCGGCAGTCGCTAGCAGTTCGCAGATCTGGTGAATCTGTGAACTGCGACGGGAAGTGTCGTCGTGCTTGAGATCGACACGAATCTCCCGCATTGGCCGATCGAATTTAATCTCACCGACGATCCTTTCAAGTTCGGACCCTAGATTTGCAAAATCCTGCTGTGGATCGACATTCATTTTGACTTGCGCGAATGTTTTGTTGATCAGACTCGGCAATTGCCGTGGTTCAGGCGACTGATGTTGTGGCATGTTGTCGTTGATTGAAATGACACCAACATCTTCGTTTCTCGAACCCAATTCGGTTCGAAATGAATTTGAAACGATGGCAGCCGCCTGTCCTGACTGATCCTGCGCCATCGAACCGAGTGCCAGGGTTGTGGCAATGATCGTTGCGAATCCACTGAGCATCGTCAGTGTGGTGGGTTGAAACAGTGAGTGGGATGACGCCTTCATTCAACTTCTCCGTCGATGGCTGCACACATCGTGATCGTGACGGTTAGCATTGATTCACGAACTGAATTCATGTCTGTCTGTTGTTCTTCAACGCCGATTCTAAGCTGTTCAGATTTGAGTGACACGTCGCTCATCATGCGAGCCGCGATCACCGCTGCGAATTCCGCATCTTGAATGGAGTTTGTCGTGAGGGTGATATTGAGTGATAGTGACTTCGCTCTGCGCCCACGCAGCATGAACAGCGTTTTTCCGTTCGACGTCATTTGACCATCCGCGTCACGAAGTTGCGCAATCGGAAGTTCCAGACGCACGGTATTAAAAACAGAATTTCCAGGACCTGAAAGGAGATTGCTGAGTCGCTGCTCGATCGGTAGTTCAGGGCTTCGATTTATGTTTGATGCGTTGGCGGCGGATTGGTCACGCAGCATCGCCGCAGAGGCAATGATTACAAACATCAAGGCAATGAGCAGCCCTGGCCCGGTCTGCCGCCAGGCAGCGGCATATACAGCACACGGTTTGAACTGATGTCCTTGTTCCGAAGCTCCTGCCTCGCAAAGTTCTCTCTGGAGGCGGGAGCCTCCAGTGCATGGCGTTCCAAGGCTGGAGCCTTGGAACGAGAATGAAGAGTTCCGTTCCTGACCGCGTGCCGTCCAGATCTCTGATTTCTTTTCAGTGTTATTATTTGTCTGCATTGGAAATTCTACGCTGCCTTTGCTCGTTCTGCAGCGACATCGTTCCGCTGCTGTGGTGGAATCCAGGCGCGAAGACGTTCTTCCATGCCGCCTGGAGAATGTTCGTCCTGAAGTGCCAGGAAGCCTTCCAGCATGATTTCGCGAATCGTAGTTTCTTCGTTGTGGCGCGATTCCAGTTTGCCGGCGAGAGGAATGCAAAATAGGTGCGCGAACAGTGCGCCGTAGAGTGTCGTCAACAATGCCACTGCAAGCCCGGACCCTGTTTTTGCGGGATCAGTAAGATGGCTAAGCATGTGTGCGAGGCCGATCAGGGTGCCGATCATCCCCCATGCCGGCGCGGCGGAGGCCATGACTTCGAAAAGTTGCCGACCTGAATTGTGCCGTTGGTCGATGGCATGTTTTTCACGTTTTAATGCCGCTGTCAGTGTTTCAGCATCGCATCCACTCGCTGTCAGTTCCAGGCCGGTCTTGAGGAATGGATCGGATTGTTGCTCAGCGACGGTCTCCAGCGCCAGCAGACCGCCGCGGCGAGCAATGATCGCAAACTGCCGAAACTGATCCAGGACTTCGGTCGGTTCCCGAATCTTTGATACGAAGCAATTGCGTGCCACTGAGAACGCATTGCGTACTCGATACGCAGGAAAATGAATCAGCACGGCCGCAAGTGTGCCGCCGAAAGTAATCAACAAGGACGGCACGTGGATAAATGGCAGTGAATCACCGCCAAGGAAGATGGCTGAGCCGACCATGATCAGGCCTGTGACTAAACCAAGAATTGTCGCGCCATCCATGGGAACTCCAAATTTCAGATTTACGATTTCAGATTTCTAAACTCGATTCCCTCGACCGTTTTTCGCTTTGTAGATCTGAGCCAGAATTTCAGCAATCGCGCGGAAGAATTCGAATGGGATTTCCTGACCAACATCGACAATCTTGAACAATGCTCGTGCCAGTGGTTTACGTTCCATGACTGGGATATTGTTCTCTTGTGCAATCTTCACGATGTTCTTTGCAAAGACGCCAGCGCCTTTGGCGACAATCTTTGGTGCTCGCATTTTTCCAGGCTGGTATTGTATCGCTATCGCAAGGTGGGTCGGATTCGTCAGGATCAAATCAGCCTGCGGTACATCTTTCACTGAGCGTTGTTTTCTGGCTTCTCTTTGCTTTCTGCGGACGGCGGCCTTCACATGCGGATCGCCGTTGTCGTCTTTTTGTTCCTGCTTGATCTCTTCACGCGTCATCTTGAGTTTTTGTTCCTGACGGAACCATTTGATCAAGTAATCTGCAAGAGCCAGACCGATGGCAACCCCCGCCATGGCCATGCAGATGATCAGACCAAGACGCCATCCATATGCAGCGGCGGCGTCGATTGATCCAAAATTGCGAATTGAGAGTTCACCACGTCGCATCCACAGCAAAAGCATCGAGATTCCAAGCAGCAACGTCACCTTCATTGCATTCAGGATGCCGCTGGTCCCTGATTCCACCGAGATCAGTTTCCCCATTGGATTCTCCGGAATCAGCCGATCCCAATTGAGAGCCAATGACTTAAATGAAATGACGAATCCCACCTGGGCGAAACCAAATGCCAATCCAATCGCCATAATGGCTGCGACGAGTATGCCGCAGGTTCCTGCGAGTTCTACCGACATCCAACGAGCACCGAGCGTCACATCCCATGCACCCCATTCTGAACCTGGAACGTCTGTCATCCAGTGACGGATTCCATCCATCAGGCGTGCGCCCAGAGTGCCGCCGGTCCACAGCAGGATCGCACAACCCGCGAGCAAAGCGACTGATGCGGTCAAGTCGGTACTGAGGACAACCTGACCGTCTTCGCGTGCCTGTTCGCGGCGATGCTGCGTTGGTGCTTCGGTACCATTGTGTTCGACATCTGCCATTTCAGGTTGCTACTCCCTGACTGGCTCGATACAGCAATTGCTGAATTGCTCCACAGAGTTCCGGAAGAAACATGATCAGGCCGCCGAGACCTGCGATCAGACGCAACGACATTCCATAGGACATAAAATTGAACTGAGGTGCGGCTCGCATGGTGACAAGAATTGTCAGAGAGATCACGAACAGCAGAAGCGCGATGGGCGCGACGATCATGAATCCGTCATCGATCGAATGTGCTACGCTCCACACAACGGTGTCCCATGATGGCATGGACCACGCGCTTGCCGCAGGTCGCATCGCAAACGAATGGCCCAGTGAATAGAACATGATGTGATGCAGATCCATCACAAAAAACAGGATAATGCTGATGGCTTCCAGTGCTGTGGAAATGACATTGCTGGGCTGTTGATCCATTGGTGATGAGAGACCTCCAAGAGTGAGGCCCATTTCCTGAGCAACCCAAGCTCCGGCAATCCGCACGGGCACCAGGCACAGACTAAACAGCCACGCCAGACCAAAGCCCAATGCGGTTTCTCGAATGCCGTGGAATGCCAGTCTGAGCCATGCACTGGTTCCCGTATCTGTCAGATGCAGTGTCAGGGCAATGCCTCCAGCGTAGCGATCGGCCAGCAACCACGTGATGGCCACTGATAGGCCGATTTTGACTGTCGATGGGATCCCCTGGCCGTTCAGTGGTGGGAGAAAAGCGATAAACGCGCTGACTCGGAAAAGAATCAGCAGCGTTGCCAGTATCAGCGCTTCGAGGGCAACATTGCCTGCTTCAATCATTGCGTCACCTGTAGTAA
>JBDNFT010000920.1:0-6063 GCA_041689695.1 Planctomycetaceae bacterium
GTGTCGCAATATCAGGCAGGTCAAGGCCCCAGATGCGTTCCCAGATTTCCGGGATGTGTCGCAGGCTTTCCGACTGATAAATCAACTGGCGAGCGCGTGTGTCTGGATTCGGGCTCCAGATCGGCAATGCGCATCCCGTGGACAGCACAGAAGATGCCAGCAACAGCCCTACCATCAGTCGTAATCGAAGCTTCATCGCAACGTCCTTCCCTGGACCCATTTTCCATGAAGGTCAATCTTCATGGATGCCACTGCATTTTTGAAATCAGATGACTTCTGAATCGCGGGGATCGAAAACTTCGCATCCCTCACGCGACAATTCACTCAGAAACCATGATCCATTGCGATTCGATAGTGCAGTCCATTTCGTACGTCAGCCTTTCCAGGCTGACACGGTCCTGGTCAGTTCAGGCTGGAAAGCCTGACGTACTCATTTATGTCAGGCTGGAAAGCCTGAGGTACTTCGGCGATCAGTTTTTTGGCCGGGGTGCGTCGTGTCGAAACGTTGAATCACCAGAGCCTGCAATCCGTCTGGCCTCTTCACGTTCTTCAAGTTCACGAACCTTGGCTTCCATCTCTTTCCCCGGCTTGAACGTCACGACGAATTTCGCCGGAACTTCAACCTGGCCCCCGGTTCGCGGATTGCGTGCCTTACGAGCGGCTCGCATCTTGACCTCGAAAACTCCAAAGTTCCGAAGTTCAATCCGCCGTTCTTCGACAAGTGTTTCAACAATTGCGTCGAACGTTTTCTGGACGATTTCCTTGGTGCGAAGCTGCGTCAAACCTAATTCATCTGAAATCGATTTTACGATCTCTTTTTTGGTCACGATCTGTGTCTCCGAAGCAAGGGGTCACGCATAGCTGCTCTTATTTGTTGTCGCTACAACTTTATGCACTGTCAGGACTTACTGTCAAGACTCCCCTAGGAAGGAAAGTTTTTTCATTTGACCTGAAGGCTGCGCAACCCACGCAATCGCTCCGGACTGCCAAATCGCAATCGATCATGTTTTCAAAGTGAATTGTCAAAGATCATGGGCATTCGCAGCAATGCTCCGACGCCTTTCCTCCTTATCGGACCGTGAAATATGGAATGTTAGGAGAATTCGACATAATCGATACAGATTGCCAAGACTGTGTTTGGCAATCGCCACAATCGCTTCAATATCTATATTCAATCCTCCTCACGCTGCTATTCCGGCAAAAGGTGCCGGTTGAGTTAGATCTGGCAAATTGCACCTGTTGACGACGGCGATACAAGTCAGAGAAGAGGCGCGACTTCGGCATTTCAGGAATCTGATGCTGAACGTGCCGACTGGGGTGTATTCAAACAATCCGGCGATGACTTCAGAGTCCGCTGCATACTTTGTGGAGGAAAATTCATGAGCGGTTCAACAACAATCAAGCGCAATTCTAACTCCGAACTAGGCGGATTCCGCAGCTTCATGTGGATCTGCATGGTCATGTCACTGGCAGTTGTTTTCTTTGGAATGCAACTGATGATGGTCGGTCCTCTGAAAGGCCGATTGGACGGCATTCAAGCTCGGCTTGAAGAGTCAGAAGGCAATATGAAAAAGCTGGTCGCTGGGCGAGACGCAGTCTGGAAGACCAATAATCTTTTAACCAGCATTGAAGAGCAAGCAGGCCATCTACAAAAAGTCCAAAAGAGCCTTGCAGACATTCAGAATCTTCGCAGTAACATTCAACGCGAAGCGGAATCTTCAGCCGTTGCCATGGCAGCTCTTGACCGCATCTCTGCCGTTCAGGATCGACTGGTTGCAAGTCAGCAGCAAACGCAGCAGGCCACAGTGCAGGTGACACGACTGGATGATCTCCTGACGACAATTATTCACGGTACCGAAAATGCTGAAGTTGCCGCCAATTCAATGGACGGCATCGTTGCTCTGCAAAATCGAATCATCGCTGCTTCCAATAACTATGAAAAGGCCAGCGACGGTATTACCAATCTCGCCGACCTGACACAGCGTATGGTGGCTCAATCAGAAGAACTGAAAGTTGCATCATCACGATTCGACGAATTTGTGAGCCTTGCGAATGCGATCAAAGCGGCACCTGCTGATCTGGAATCTGCTACGTCAACGATTGCCGCATTGAACAGTCTGAAAGATCAAGTGGTTGCTTCTGGCGAAACGCTGGAAGTCGCTCAGGAGAACACTCGCACCCTTGTTGCGATGAACGAAACCCTCAGCAGCGACAGCCTGAAACTTGACGCATCTCGTAAGAATCTTGATTCTCTTGTGACACTGGGAACAACACTCAGCAGCCAATCACAACATGTCGGCGAAGCCATCCAAAACCTTGAGATCATGGATGACTTTCGCACAGAATTGGCTGCGCACGTTAAATCACTGGACGGCGTTCGCCGCACGATGATGGAGATCGCCATGATGGAATCAACACTTGGGCGAGTTGCAAAGGTTGTTGAGCCACTGACTCAGATTGGAAACCTGCGACGATTGTCGGACGACGAAATGCGAGAAGCGGCCCGCGTCATTCTGGATCGACGAATCACTCGCTTTTCACAGTCAGACTCGCAGCCAGAAACTGGTGCTGCTGATAACAGCACGAAAGCAACAGCGACGGCAACAACCACTCAGGAAGAACTTGTACCGCTTCCGCCAGAAGCACGATAATCAGTTGCACTGGAAGCATCTGACAGGCTGAAATGCCCAAGCATCCTCAACACTGAACGGCACGCAGATCTCTGCGTGCTGTTTGGCGTTTCAGGAATTCTGTGTATCCTGTTCAAATATGGAATCCGCTTTTCGATTTAAACAATTCACCGTCCGCCACAATCACTGCGCGATGAAAGTCGGCACGGACGGTATTTTGCTTGGGGCATGGTGCAGTCCCTGCTCCAACAACCTTACGACCGCCAAAATTCTGGACATTGGAACTGGCACGGGTTTGATTGCCCTGATGCTCGCCCAGAGAAATCCACACGCCGTGGTCGATGCGATTGAAATCGACCGCGCGGCGTGCGAGCAAGCGGCGGAAAACTTTGCAGCGTCGCCGTGGAGCGAAAGACTGCGGGCGATTCCAGGCTGCGTCAAAAATCTTTGTCCTGACTGGAAGTACGACCTGATCGTGTCGAACCCGCCTTGGTTCAGCGATTCCCTGAAGTCTCCGTCCGATGCTCGCAACAATGCTCGCCACGACGACACACTGAACGCCATCGACCTGCTGGTTTCTGTCGATCGCCTGTTGGCAGTCGATGGACGATTCTCCGCAGTGTTGCCGAGCGTCAGTGGCCAAAGGTTCATAGAGAACGCTGCACAATTTGGGCTGCATTGCGTGCGAAACTGTCAGGTACAGCCGAATGCCGACAAATTGCCGACTCGATGCCTGCTGGAATTCTCCAGAACTCCGCCTGCCACGCAACTTGACTCGGAAACGCTCATCGTTGAGACCAACACGCGGCATGACTACACACCGGCTTTTCGAGACCTGACTCGGGATTTCTATCTGCGATTTTGAACAACACGCGATAAGGAATAGTCCCGAATTCAAGTACGTCAGGCTTTCCAGCCTGACCTATTGTTCTGCGAGTCAGGCTGGAGAGCCTGACGTACTTTTCGGGGTCTTATCTCAAGACTATTACGAACACCCCCCGCGAGCCGTGCGACGTCAGTCGCCTGAGCCTGAGAGACTTGCTGCGCCGCTTGCAACGTGGATCGAGAGGTCTATACTGACACCGCTTCGGGATCTGTATATCCCTTCGCAGATAGCAAATACTCTTCGGTCTCACAGACCGCAATTACTGAACGAGGATTTTCCATGAGTGTTCGAGTTGGACAAACGGCTCCGGGGCTGGATCTGGCATTGCAGGCTTACGACCGCACAAAAGACAACACTGACCAGCAGTTTCAGGACTTGAAGCTCGCAGATTTGAAGGGCAAGTGGATCTGCCTGTATTTTTATCCGCTCGACTTCACATTTGTCTGTCCTACCGAACTCGTCGCATTCGACAAAGCTCTGGGCGAATTCAAGGACCGCGAGACCGTCGTGTTGACCGCCAGCACCGACAGCGTCTTCAGCCACAAAGGTTGGTGCGATTCGCATAAAGAATTGGGGCAACTGAAGCACCTGATGATCGGCGACACCAGCCACGAACTGGCAAAAGCCTACGATGTGCTCGACTGCGGCAAAGGCATCGCTTATCGCGGAGTCTATCTGATTGACCCAACCGGCACTCTGCGCTGGTTGGCCGTGCATGATCTGGGAGTTGGCCGCAATGTCGATGAAGTGATACGAGTTCTCGACGCACTTCAAACAGACAAACTGTGTCCTTGCAACTGGAAGCCTGGTCAGAAGACTTTGAACTAATCACCATGTCAGACGTCTCTTCCCGACTTCAGTTCGCATTGAGCATGGCGTCTGCCGCATCGGACCTCATCCTGAAACACTATCAGGTTGATGGACTGCTTGTGGAGTCGAAGTCGGACGATTCGCCCGTCACCGTGGCGGATCGCGGTGCAGAACAACTCATCCGCAAAATGCTGTCCGAAAAATTTCCACAGGATGGAATTCTGGGTGAAGAATTCGATTCTGTTCCCAGCCAGAACGGTTATCGCTGGATCATTGATCCCATTGATGGCACGAAGCCATTTGTTCATGGGGTTCCATTGTTTGGAACGCTGATCGGTATCGAACTGGACGCCCGCATGGTGGCGGGAGTCTGTCGATTTCCAGCATTGCACGAAGTGGTCTTCGCGGCCGAAGGTCAGGGCTGCTGGTGGCAAATTCGCGATCAGGCTCCGCGTCAGACATTCGTCAGCAGCATCACATCTATCAGCGAAGCGCGGATGATGTTTACGGAGCCGACTCATTGGCGAACGACCGGACGTTTTGATTCCATCGTTGCGGTGATGAATCAAGTCAAAGTCGCGCGAGGCTGGGGGGATTGCTACGGTCACGCGATGGTGGCAACTGGCCGCGCGGAAATTGCGATCGACCCGTTGATGTCGCCATGGGATATCGCTGCTTTGATTCCTATTCTGCGAGAAGCTGGTGGAACCTGCACCGATTGGAAAGGTGCAGAAACCGTCACAGGTGGCGATGGCGTTTCAGTTGTTCCGGCGCTGAAAGATGCTGTACTATGCGTCTTGAAAAATGCCCCGGCATTAAAATAGTACGTCAGTACAGCATCCACAGGAAATTGCCAGGCATGCGTTTTTCTCGTTCCAGGGCTCCAGCCCTGGAACGCACCGTTTCGGAGGCTCCCGCCTCCACAGTTATTCTGGAGGCGAGAGCCTCCAGATCATAGTGTTTCAAGGCTGGAGCCTCGGAACAAGCACATTTTCACCCCGCCCGTAGATAACCAGACTCAAAGCATTCACAGGACCCAGCCATGCGTACATTTTTCACTTCATGGATTTTACTTCTGATCTTCAGCTCAATACTTTCGGTCTGCGGTTGTTCCGAAGCGGAAAAAAAAGAATCACCCGAAGAAGTTCTCGCCAAAATGGAGAAGCTGCGAAGTGAAACGAGCTGGGAAAAGCCCGTTGCTCCACAGCCGCCAGTGAATCCGGCGAATTCACCTGCGACAGAGCCATCCGGTTTGGAATCTGCCAAAGGGACATTTACTGTCAAAGTCGAAGCATCAACCGGCGACTTCACAATTGAAGTGAATCGTGCATGGGCTCCCATTGGTGCCGAACGTTTTTATCAGCTCGTCAAAAGCAGCTATTTTGATGAGTGTCGTTTCTTTCGAGTTGTGCCGGGCTTCATGGTTCAATTTGGCATGAACGGCGATCCATCCGTGCAGCAACAATGGGATCGAAACATTAACGACGACACCGTCACTCAAAGCAACGAGCGAAGTTATGTCACGTTCGCGACGTCAGGGCCGAATAGTCGAACAACTCAGTTGTTTATCAACTTCGGCGACAATGCGTCTCTGGATGGCCAGGGATTCGCTCCCTTTGGCAAAGTGATCGAAGGCATGGAGCAGGTTGATGCTATTAATGCGCAGTACGGTGAATCACCGCAACAGGGCAGTATCAAGAGTAACGGTAACGCCTACTTGAACCAGGAATTCCCAAA
>JBDNFT010000921.1:0-8919 GCA_041689695.1 Planctomycetaceae bacterium
AGGCATAAGCGGCAATCGATTCGCTGACGATCCACTGAGTGTTGCAGTCTTCTTCCTTCCGGCTGCCGCCGTCTGCGGTGTCGGGATTGATCTCGTGATGGCAAATCGAGCTGCGCTCACCGGCATGTTCATCGCTCGTGTCCTGCTGCCATTGACGACGCTGTTCCTGTTGCTGGCAGTGAATCATTTTGTGACACATTTTACTGCGACTATCGCGATTGTCTGCTACGGAGCGGGCTCGGTCGCCGGCGCGATTTATTGTACGACGGCGTTCCTGTGGTCGTCTCCTCGACAATTATTGACCACCAAACCGAACTACCATCGCAAAGAATGGTTGCCGCAATGCGTGTATTTTGCAGCGTTTGGCTTTTTGGCCACAAGGAAATGTCAAACCTGGTCCGGCATTCTGATTCACCATCGCCCATCGCATTTCAGCCACCATGTGAACAGAGACAAGGTTCATGCCCGCTTCGAGATTGAATAGATTAAAAGTGCTGGCCGGAATATTACCCGTGTAAAAAAATACGGGAACGTCATGGAGCGTCAATCCCACGTTTCGAAAACTCGGATGCCCAGAAGCAGCAAAGTCCAGATCGATAACGTACGACGTGGCCTCCTGAATGTTTCCGTCGGCACGCGTGCTAAAGGCGAAGTGCGAATGGCCAGCAATCATGTTGGTTTCCGCTGCGTCAAATCTGCAACACCAGGCAAGTAAAGCGACGCACGAGCGTCAAAACCAATCCCCAATCCCCAAGCACCGCCCGCGTTCAAGCCTTGCTGAAACCTCACAAAAATCAAAAACGGACGTTCGCTCATCGTCAGATTGGAGATCACCCAGGGTAGAATTGTTCACTGCCGCGATTCCACGCTATCCCGACACAAACCCACATGACCATAATCACGGGTTTACTAACCTCGCAATTACAGTGCAGCCAACATGAGCGACACGAAATCTCCTATCCGTTTAGGACTGAAGCGTAGACATGCGAATTTTTCTGACCCTGCTTAGTTTAGTTGCCCTGACGGCGACTTCGGTCTTTGTCGCCTTGAGGCTGTTGCCACCTCGGATCGATAATGCGGGAGCAATCTCATCGCTGCCTCCGTCGGATTTTGGCATCGGAACACTGGGGCGGATTGAACCGAAAAGTAAAGTGCTGCATATCAACGCGCCGTCGGTTCTGGAACCGGCCTTGATTGAACATTTGTTTGTCGATGTTGGCGATCATGTCGCGACCGGTCAGTTGCTGGCGCGTCTTGATTCGCATCGGCGTGAAGCGGCGGACGTTGCCTCGTCGCGGGCGGCACTGAACCTGGCGGAGATGAATCTGGCAAAGGTTCTTGCCGGCGCGAAGGCTGGCGACATTGTGGCTCAGCAGGCACTTGTCGATCAGACTCAGTCACGACTCTCGTTGGTGCAGAAGAAACTTGATCGAGCAGAAAAACTCGCGAAGAACAAAGCCCTGAGTGCTGACGATCTCGATATGGCTCGCACGGAATTGGAAACCGAAGAACGTGCATTACGGCAGCACGAAGCAACTTTGACAGCGTTGAAAGAAATTCGTACTGTGGATGTTGACTATGCTCAGGCACAAATCGAACACGCTGAGGCAGCATTGGAACGCGCTGAAGCTGATGTTGCCGTCACAACGATCAACAGTCCCATCGACGGTGTTGTACTGAAGATCAATACACGGATCGGTGAACGAGTTGGCTCAGATGGACTGCTTGAACTTGGCGACACATCAGAAATGGACGTCGTCGCGGAGGTGCATGAGACCGACATCATTCGTGTTCAACTCGGCCAACCTGCGGAGATCAAGCTGCGCAACTGGGGCGAAACGCTGCATGGGCACGTCATCGAAATCGGCCGTCTTGTAGGTCGCATGGACGTACTTTCAAATGATCCCGTCGATGATACCGATGCGCGTGTTATTGAAGTTCGTATTCGACTCGACAAGTCATCCGGTGAGCTTGTTGCTGGCATGTCATACGCTCGTGTTGAAGTCGTAATTTGGCCTTCTGAATCTGAATCTGAACCTACACCTGCAACGGACGAAAACGCTCCACCAGCGACTCAGCATTCGACGATGCTGCACAAGGAATAGCCCATGAGCCAGCGTATTCCATTGGCGTGGCTGCAGTTGCGGCACGAGAAAATGAAGCTGTTTGCGGCAGTTTCTGGTGTGATGGTGTCTGTCGTGTTGATGTGGATGCAGCTTGGTTTGTTGCAGGCATTGTTCGCAAGTGCCGTGGAATTTCATGGATCGGTCAACGGTGAATTGATCGTGATTCACGGCCAGTACGAGTATCTGCTTCGCAATCAGCCGTTTTCGAATCGTCTGCTGCATAGAGTTCTCGGAAGCCCTGACGTGCTGGAGATCTACCCGATCTATTCAGAGGGGGTTGAATGGAAAAATCCATGGAACGGAGAACATCGCACCATTCAATGTTACGGTATCGACACAGACAAATCGGCGATTAATCTGCCAATGCTGGCCAGTCAACTGCCAAAGTTGAGGCAAACGGACGTGTTCCTGTATGATCGCAAAGCGAGACCCGGATTCGGGCCGGTGCTGGAAGAATTCGCCAAAGGTGCATTGATTGAACCTGAAATCAACCGACGAAAAATGACTCTTGTGGGACTCACAGATCTTGGAGCTTCGTTCGGAGTTGATGGCAACATTATTATGAGTCACGCCAATTTCCTGCGACTGATTTCTAAACGCAAACCCGGCCAACTCGATTTCGGAGTGATCAAACTGCGACCCGGATCAGACGTGTTGAAATTGCAAGCACAATTTCAGGCCATACTGGGCAAGGAGGTCGCTGTCCTGACGCGCGATGAGCTCTGCGCACGCGAACTGGTCTACTGGAAACGCGCCACGCCGATTGGAGTCGTGTTTACCACAGGCACCTTCGTTGGATTCTTCATCGGCTTTATTGTCGTCTACCAGATTCTGTACACGGACGTGACGACTCACCTGCCCCACTTCGCGACAATGAAGGCGATGGGATTTTCGAATGGTTATTTGTTCCGCATGGTGCTGACTCAATCGCTGCAGTTAGCGATGCTGGGATTCATACCCGGATCGATGATTGCCGGACTGCTCTACACCGGACTGCGTGCCGCCACAATGTTGCCGCTGCAGTTGGAATGGTCTCGCGGAATCTTTCTTCTGGCGGCCACGATTCTGATGTGTACGATTTCCGGAGCACTGGCGATCCGAAAACTCCGGACAGCAGATCCAGCCGACGTTTTCTGAAACTATCAATTGATGAACGAACTCTCAACATCGCCCATCATCGCTGCCGACGGAATTAACTTTTCGTTTGGTCAGGGCGAACTGCGCAAGCAGATTCTGTTCGACATCAAGTTTCAGATTCAGCCGGGCGAAGTTGTACTGCTGATGGGACCGTCGGGATCAGGAAAAACAACGCTACTGACACTGATCGCTGGCTTGCGAACATTGCAGGAAGGACGACTGAATGTCCTTGGACATACGTTGTCTGGTGCATCCCAGGCCGATCTACTGGCGTTGCGACGTAAGATTGGTTTCATCTTTCAGGCTCATAATTTGTTGCCGTATCTGACAGCGTTGCAAAATGTACAGGTGATGTTTGATCTGCATCCTGAAGTCTCGCCCGCAGAAGGTCGCGGACGGGCGATTCGCATTTTGCAACAGGTCGGACTTGGCGATCGCATGCATTATTACATTTCGAAACTTTCCGGTGGCCAGCGTCAACGGGTGGCAGTGGCTCGCGCTCTGGTTCGCAATCCGGAAATCGTGCTTGCGGATGAACCAACCGCGGCACTGGATGGCACGTCCGGGCGTGAAGTGGTGAATCTGCTTCAGGCGTTGGCTCGGGAGCAACAGCGGCCGATCCTGATGGTGACCCACGACGCGCGCGTTGTCGATATTGCCGATCGAATTCTCTACATGCAGGACGGGCGCTTGACAAATAATCCGCACGATGCCGAAGTGTTGACAAGTCTGCCAGGAGGCCATCAATGAGTACAACCTCGCTGTTATCAAAATCTGACCAGAAGCGGCAGAAAATTCTGGACGCGGGACGAGAGTTGTTCATGACTCAAGGCTACGCGGACACCAGCATGGATCAGGTGACTGCAAAATCCGGCGTCTCGAAGGCAACGGTTTATAATCACTTTCCTTCGAAGGAAATCCTGTTTGAAGAAGCCGTGAAATTACGTTCGGAAGAGGTCTTCGTGGCGCTGCCACAGCCTGATGTCGAACATGCCGATCCCGAAAAGATGCTGACATATTACTTCCATGCGCTGCTGCCCGCAGTGATGCCTCCACTTCCCATGATGTGTGCGGGCTTCGAGCCCTTGCAGCCTCCATCGATTGATGAAGTTCGTCGCGCGGTGCATTTTTTTCTGCGAGGCATCTCGGCTGATCAGCCGAGTACATAAGCACCCATCGGCAAATTCTGGGGTATAACAAATGCTTGCTAAAACAACATCCGGAGACAGACGTCATCCTCTGGTTGTTTAGTTGTCTTGCCAACAAATTCGGCCAAATGGATTGCCGGTTGCGTTTTGGCGTGGGTTGTTATCAACCAAGGCTTGTCTCTCGCCCAGGAAAGTGCCGGCCTAATTCATCCAGAAACTGTTGTGGCACGAGTTGCAGATGTGGAATTGACCGCAGGAAAGATCCTCGTCCAGGAGGGCCATGATCTAAACGCATGGTGGCGCGGTGTTGGCGTGGATGTCGCAACGCAACGCGTTGTAAAAGAGCGAGTAGCGATCCATGTGGATGAAGCGATCCGCGTTGAGTTGCTCCGGAAAGCGATGGTCGATATCCAGGAGCGCGTTGGAAAAGAAAACGCCGACGCAATCCGTCCCGCGATGGAATGGGCAGTACCAATTGTTCAACAGGGTCTGAAAAGAGAATTTGGGATTGAAGAATGGGCGTCGGAGGCACCTGAAGCAGATGCATACATTAAAGATTGGCTTTCGACACGCGTCACAGCAAAAATTATGGCGGGCATGCTCGCCAGGAAATGGTATCGACAACCCGAACGAAACGCTGAAGTGTACGCTTATTGGAAAGGACATCACGAGGATTTCACTGTAGTCACCAGCGCAACTTGGAGGCAGATGACCTTTGCCACGGATAGCCCCGAAAGTAAATTGTTTGCGAAACTGTTCAATGACAAAGCCGCAGACGGCCCCCATATTGCACCCCTCAGTGAGGACACGTTTTGGCAATGGCTGCGAATCATGGCGACGCCATTCTTGCAGCACCAGAGCACGCACTGTTTCATCAGAATCGACTGTATGCTCAGGAGGGGACGGCATTTCTGAGAACCTGTTTTGAACCGGCAAAAAATTGGTTCAGAGGAATTAAATCAACGTCAAAAAGCAACATCAGGCAAACAATTTGCGGATTGGTTCACCCGTCGCGATCCGATGAGGGCGGCCTGTTGTGTCGTGGATCTCTGTAGTCGGATCGATGCCGAAACGCCAGAAGATCGTGGCTGCGAGATCTGCGGGAGTCACCGGGTCTGTTTCAGGATACGCACCAATTCGATCGCTGGAACCGAAGACCTGACCGCCTCGAATACCTCCGCCTGCGAGGACGACCGAGAAGCAATCCGGCCAATGGTCTCGACCGGCGGTGGCGTTGATCGTTGGTGTGCGACCGAATTCGCCTGTGGCTACGACCAGTGTGCTTTCCAGAAGTCCGCGATCCGCCAGATCTTCAATCAATGCGGCCAGAGCCTGATCGGCCTGCGGCAGCAGGTATTTTCGATGTTGGCCGAAATTGTCCGCGTGAGCATCCCAGTTCTGTCCCTGCTGCCGAAAATCATTCACATTCACGAACGGCACGCCCGCTTCGACAAGTCGTCTGGCAAGCAGCAGATTCTGGCCACGCAGATCTCGACCCGGTGCCAGCGCGGCGGCAGCGTCGCCAGCCTGCGCGGAGGGAGACGTCAATCCGTATCGCTGACGAGTCATCGGGCTTTCGAGAGAAATGTCCAATGCCGAATGCAGAGCCGTGGAATCAAGCAACTCGATCGCGCGGTGGCTGTAGTCGTTCAGTTGGGTCGCTCGACGACCGGAAATGGGCGTGCTGATTGCGTCCAGTTGGCTGCGCAGTTCCTGTCGATGCTGAATACGGTCGGGCGAAAGCTGATCGAGTCGCCGAAGCATTTCCACCTGATATCGAAGTGAGGAAAAGTCGGCGTTGATTTCGAAGGGATCAAATTGCTGCCCGAGGAAACCACCGCCCTGACAAGGCGTTGTCACAACGTTGTGGATAAGCCACGGAAGCGCAGCATGGCCGACTGGTATTTGAGAAAGCTTCGCGACGTCTGGTTGTTGCAAGTGGCTGACGACCGCGCCGTGCGACGGAAAGAATTGGGGAATCGGAGCGAACTCTTCCCGGTCACCCTGCAATCCCTGGCGACCGGTGAAGACTTCCGTCGAGGCCGAGTCATGCAGCCGATTGGTATGGTGCATACTACGAACAATGGCGCAGTGATGCATGACTCGGGCCATCTGCGGCAGGTGTTCGCAGATTTGAATTCCGGGGACTGTCGTGTCGATCGGATTGAATTCGCCTCGCACCGTTGAAGGTGCCAACGGCTTGAGATCATACGTATCCAAATGGCTCGGGCCGCCGTAGTAGAACACAAAGATGCACGACCGAATGCGACTCAGCCCATTGCGTTCCGCTGAAGATTCCAGCCCGCCAAACGCCTGAGTTCGCAACAGCCCCGGCATCGCGAAAGTAAGGCCGCCAGCCAAACATCCAGCAAGCATTCGTCTGCGACTTGCGACAGTGCTTTCTCTCATAGGAATGTTGCCTTTGGATCAGTGCGGAATTGGTTCTTTCGGCGCGGGGCGTAACACGCCATGTGGGATATCGTTTCAACTTTCGCGCAGGGTTGCAACATCATAAGCCGGAACTGAAGCGTTCGGTCAGTTGCTCGAGCAAATCAGAAATCGCCAGATGATCGCGGTGGGACTGGCGGACGATCAGCAGACGGCCGTTAAAACAAATAATTGACATATTTCACAATTGACATATTTCACAATTGACATATTTCAATTTAGAAATATAATATTGTCATTATCGTTTGATGCTCACCAAAAGGGAACCAGTCATGAAAGCGAATCCTGGCGGAAATCTTGATCCCCAGCAGGTTTATGGTCGCGATGCGCTGATTGATCTGCTGTGGGAGCGGCTTGAAGCACAGAGCATTTTGCTGAATGCCGAGCGTCGCATCGGCAAGACTCAGATCCTGCGGAAGATGCTCGCCGAGCCGCGTAACGGCTGGCAGCCGATTTTCCGGGACCTTGAGAAAGTCCACTCCGCTCAGGAGTTCGCGGAACTCATCTATGATGACGTGCAGCAGTTTCTGAGCACGGGTGAGAAGGCGAAAAACTTTGTGCGGCGTTTCTTTGAGGAAAACGAAACCGATCACGTCAACATAAAGGCCCGCACATGGAAGAAACTGCTGACGTCGGCCATCCAGGATCTGATGCAGGCCAATATCAAGCCGCGTCTGGCGTTCTTTTGGGATGAAGTCCCGTATATGCTGGAGAACATTCGCAAGAGCGAAGGTGCACAGCGGGCTGCGGAGATACTGGACACTATTCGCAGTCTGCGAATTGAGCACAGCCAGTTTCGGGTCATCTTCACTGGGTCCATCGGCCTGCATCATATCCTCGGCAAACTTTCGGCCGCAGGCATTCCGACATCAGCGAAGAACGACATGTTTGCGGTGACCGTGACGCCGCTGGCACCACGGGACGCTGAAGCGCTGGCGGTTGCATTGTTGAACGGCGAAAAGATTGCCTGCGACGACGTCAAGGAAGCGGCGGCAGCCATTGCTGAGGAAGTCGATTACTTTCCGTTCTACATTCATCACGTGGTGGCGGGCCTGCGAGTCGATCAGCTTTCCGGCACCGAAGCCAACATCAAAGACTTTGTCGCTCGGCATCTGGTGGACGCATCGGATGGATGGCAGTTGGCTCACTATCGCACCAGACTCGCCACGTATTATCCGGACGGCAACGACGCGGACAACGTTGCAGTGATTCTGGATGTGCTGGTGCTGACCGATGATCCTGCCGACACGCTGACCGTTGATGCAATTCTGGCTGCTGTTTCGGATCGCGGAGCCAACGTATCTGATCGCAACGATCTGCTGCGGTTGCTGCGACTGATGGATGCGGACCATTATTTGTCGCGTGAAGCTGACGGCGGTTATCGATTTCGATTTCCGCTGATTCGTCGGTGGTGGAAGCTGGATCGAGGACTATGAGCACTGCAGGCGACAACACAATGAACAAACCTGACAACGACGAACCTGGGAACGACAGTTCCTTCGCCAATGCGGGCTCTGTGAGCAAACGTGCGGCCAGAGAGCAGCTTCGTTTTACCGACGAGCAGTTTATCTGGCGGTTCTCGCCCAATCAGACCGATCCCGAGTTGCTCGAAGCGATTTTCGTCGGCCGTGAAGCGTTGCTGCAGAACGTGCTGGAAAAGATTGCCGACGCAGCCGCCAGCGATGCGACGCATCATGTGCTGCTGTATGGTCCTCGGGGAATCGGCAAGTCACACTTTATATCGCTGCTGCACTATCGCATGCTGACTGACGCGAAGCTTTGCAAATCCGTTCAGATTGCGTGGCTGAACGAAGACGAAACGACCACGTCGATGGTTCAGTTGCTGGTGCGAATTTATCGATCGTTGTGCAAATCGTATCCTGACGAATACTCAGCCGAGTGGCTGGATGAACTCTTGAACCAGTCGCCGGACGAAATCACAAGCGTGCTTGTTCGACGATTGTCGGCACGTTTCGAAAACCGCACGCTGGTGATTTTGGTTGAGAATCTGAACCTGCTGTTCGAAAACCTCGGCACAAACGGGCAGCAGGAACTGCGAT
>JBDNFT010000922.1:0-3499 GCA_041689695.1 Planctomycetaceae bacterium
CGCCCCGCCGAACGGTATAATCAGAAACTGAGTTGTAAATCGGCCAACCTGTGTCCCAAAGAAAATGGAACTGGTGATCTGCAGCCAACGCAAATAAAACTCGCCGCGACGATAAACGCCATCCATGGCCACGTCCAGATGATCATCCGCGCGAAGCAGATAGTCACCGCGATAGAGTTCCTTTAACTCTTTCAGATCCGGCAGCTTCAGATCGTTCTTGCTGATCGCATCGCGAAGATAGCCCATCGTCAGGTAGCCACGAGTGGCGATACAGTCGAGAGAATCTTCGACCAGTTTGTCGAAGGCAACCTGTTCAGGAATACTCGTTGGTTTAAGTTCTACGGCCAGCAATGTCTGACTTAACGCAGGCCGCATGCGCGTTCGCATTTGTTTTTCGGCCAGCCTTGCCGCATCATGCAGCAACTGTGTGAGTCGTTCGCGCTCGATGCCGCTCAAACGGACATAAACCAACCGCGATGCCGCGCTGGCCAGATGCTTGGCCATTGTCACTTCGCGCAGATTCGATAACGGTCGTCGCAATGGCCGACGACCGCGACTGACGATCCACTTGACCAGATCGACTTTGTACGTCACACGCTCGTGATCCAGACACACTTTTTGCAGGTCGTACAGAAGTCGCTTTTCTGAATTCCAAAAGCCATGCACTGAGTTCGTGGCGAGTTCCCACAGCGATGAATGCCAGTTCTCCGTGTCTTCTTGGCGGAATTCAATCGCTCTCCGCAACCGCTCAGTCAAAAACGCAATGTCAGCACGTGCCTTTTCAATGGCAGAGGCACGTTTGTCATTAGACGTCGCACGCTGCGATGCCATGATGGAGTTCACAATTGCCGCGACAGTATTGCCTCGATCGTTGTTCCTGTCGCGTCGTCGCAACAGTCGAATGTAAGAACGATCCGATTGTGTAATTCCAGTGCCAAGCGTCCAGTTGCGTCGCGTCCTGACCAGTGACGCTTCGTCGCGCACAACGTGCGGCGTAAGATCCGGTTCAGTAGCTCCGTACAACTTTGTCTTTGCGGCAATGTCGTCCGCAGCGACATCACGCGAAAGTACTGTTTTCAGATGTGGACGGCCAGCCAGTGATGGAAACCAAACAGCCAGCAAGTCCGGTTCGAAGCGTTGCAGTTCGCAGTACAAGGATATGAATTCACGCCAGGCCTCAACACGAGAATCTGGTTCAATAAGCCGATGTTCGCTTCTTAAAACGAAATGAGCTTCATCGAATTCAACTTGACCAATCTCCGCGATCCGTTGCTGAATATCCGACCGTTTCAGTGTCCTCTGGCATTTTAGAATTAACTCGCGATCGATGTGAGCATGAAACAGTCTTCGCCAGACTTGTTGCAGCAGCTCCTGCAGCGGCCAGTGCTCCAGTTCACCTTCTTCCGGCTGGCTGATCAGCAGGCATTTTTCAGGCAGGTTCGCAAATGTCGTGAGTCCAAGTTCATCGGGATGAGTCAAATGCCGCACGTCTGGCGCATCCACGACCTGACTTTCCGTGTGCGGAATTGACGCTGATAGTTTTGCGAATCCGAATTGTTCGCGAATCACACGACGGATGACGCGGCCTTCGACCAGAAATGCAGACGCATCTGCACGCGACAACGCACGTCGTAACTCTTCAATGCGGGATATTCCCTCGACCCTTGACACCGCTGTTCCTTTCAATTTATCAGACCGATGGGTTGCAGAGGGCAGCGACTGGCAACGAACGTGTGCGTTTCGTCGTCGTTTTCAAAGATGACCGTCACTGTGCCTCGATTAGAACCACTGGAGACTTCCGTCACCATGCCGCGACCATAGCGAGGATGGCGAACCTGCATACCTTCACGAAACTCCAGCGAACCATGATCGCCGTTGTCGGGTGTGGCTGTGTTCGGCAGTGCCGCTTGATCATGTTTGGCAGAAAGCTCGGCCGCCGTCATAATCAACTTTCGACCGGCAACCGCCTGAGCGGCCATGAAACGTCGTCGCGCCTTTTCCACATGCGGATTGAGCAAGGCTTCAGTGATGAGCGGCGGTGTCTGGACATTGGATTCACGAGCGATAGCGCCGTGAAGTTCAGGAATGAACGGGCTGGAAATTGTCGTGCGTCGCATACCACGGAATGTACGTTCCGATGTTTGAGTCAACGTCAGCTCTTCCATGGCTCGCGTGATGCCGACGAACAGCAATCGACGTTCTTCTTCAAAACTGGCAGGATCGCCTTCGCGAACGGCCCGTTCATGAGGAATCAAACCGCTTTCGATGCCAATGACGTAGACTGCCGGAAACTCCAGCCCCTTGGACGCATGTAAGGTCATCAGCGTCACGGCACCGCGTTCGGGGTCAATACTGTCCGCTTCGTTGCTTAATGTTGCCTGCTCCAAAAATCCCTGCAATGACGGAAGATTGTAGCGACCGGTGAACACTGAAAAAAAACTGCTGTTGTTGTCGTTTGATTCTGCACTTGCACCTGCCCCTTCATCAGCAGCAACGCGTTCATCTGCGATGTCGTATTCATCGCCGTCTTCATCATGGTTATGATCATCGTCGTCGTCATCAGTTTCTTCATCCATTTCGCCGACCGCATCATATTGACGCGCTGCGGAGATAAGTTCGAAAACATTTGCCGCGCGGTCAATATCCACTTCATCGTTCTCTTCACGCCACAGCGAGAGATAATCGATATCCGCGATCAGCTTTTCAATCAACGGTGCCACCCGACCATCGGACGATTGTTCGTGCAACTTCTGGATCAAATCAACGAACGCTGCTATTGCTTTGCAACTGCGGGCGGTAAGTCCATTGACGGTCGATGCCTCACACGCAGATTCAAAAAGACTTATCCCGTATTTCAATGCGTGATTTCGCAACTTCAACAGCGAGGTATCTCCGATGCCGCGTGCCGGACGATTGACAATTCGTTCCATCGCGGAATCATCTGCCTGGTTTTCGATCAAGCGCAGATACGCTACCAGATCCCGAACTTCTGCGCGTTCGTAGAATGAATAGCCAGCCGCGACCTGAAATGGAATCTGATGCCGCGACAAAGCGGTCTCAAACAGCCGTGACAACGCATTGACTCGGTAGAATATGGCAAAGTCTGAGTACTTTCGTTCTCCCGCTGCGACGCGAGCGGCGATCTCGGACGCGATGCCATCTGCTTCTGAGTCCCCATTTTCGAACAGCAACAGACGAACGGCTGCACCTTCGGGATTGTCGGTCGTCAATTTCCCGCGATGGGGACGGCGATTATTGGAAATCAACTGCTGCGCGCAGTTCACGATCTTCTTTGTGCTGCGGAAATTCTGATCGAGCGATACGATCTGCACCGCAGGAAAGTCACGTTCGAGGGTCGAGATATTTCCCGGTCTCGCGCCGCGCCATCCATAGATCGACTGATCCGGATCGCCCGTAGCACAGAGGTTCGGATAGAGCTGCGACATGGCTTGAACGATGCGATACTGAGCAAAGTTCGTGTCTTGATATTCGTCCACCA
>JBDNFT010000923.1:0-3055 GCA_041689695.1 Planctomycetaceae bacterium
ATTGTTCACGCTGATCGTCGATATCGCGAGCAATAAATGCCACGACGCTAATTGGGAACTCCGAAATGATCGCTTGTTTCAAAGCGGCAGCTCTTTGTTGTCCGTCAACGATCGAACCCGCGATGATGGGGTTTCCATCGCAGTCTTTTACTGGAATCTCCAACCAACCAAATCCGGCGTTGGAATTCTCTGAATTGCTACCTATGGGTGTGAACTGGATCGCGGTGTTAAAAGCAACTACGATCGAATTCGGTAGCATCGCGGAAGCGGACTCAAGGTAGTCCCTGATCTGCGCTATGTGACTGACGACTTCAGGACGTTGGTATCCAAGTAATTTCTTCGACTGTGGCCGGGAGAGTCTGGAAACTGAGCAGAAACGATCTAGCTGTTTTCCATCGACCACGAATGTGAAGAGTTGTCGATTGGTGTTTTGCTGAAACGATATCGCTGGGACGCGCAGGGTAGCGTTCTTCGTTGGCATGTGATTTTGGGTCCGATCAGTCTCTAGTTCCAGTGTAGACTCGTGCAAGAAAGTTCGACAGTTGCTGGATGTGTCGAGGCACATTCTGAATGTCATTCCACTTCATTCCATCGAGTCCTTCCCAGCGTCCTTTAGTCCAGTGACAATAAGGTTCGATCTTGTGGAGTTCACGTATAACAGCGGCCTTTGCCGATTCTCCTTCGAAGCCTGTAATGGGCATAATGCGATCCATTAGCCGACCCACCGAGCGAATCCCAGCACCGTGCATCAGGCGACTCTTCTCTGGAGGAATTCCCCAAGCGTCGGGAAACACGTGTTGAACAGCGTGCCAGAAGGTTGCGACAATTGCACATGCTGCGTCGAAGTCTGTCTCTCCCGTCTGGAAATCACGATACGGAAACAGGCATCCAGCAGGCGACAAACTATCTTGGAGCATACGAATGATTGATGTATCCTTGATTACGGCAAGCTTTCGTTGAGCCGGTGGAGCAGACGAGCGAATAATCAATCCTTTGAACGGGGACAGCGACGACTGATTTAACCAATCGCACATTGCGGACGGTATCTTTTTGGCGGCAAGCTTTGGCGGAAGATCAGTCATTAACTCCGGCAGAAGTTCAGTGATAGCACCGCGTGGATGCGGCAATGACATGTTGATTCTCACGAATTGATCCCGTTGAATACCAAGCTCATCGGCAATGAAAGCGGTCACCGGAACCGGCCGATCGGGTTTGTTGCAAGCAGCAAGTGCTAAGGCCCTGTGCTGCCCGTCAACGATCCATGCCGGTTTCTTGTTGGCTCGCACAGGAATTTCCAGCGTGCCGGCAACGGCGCAACCATCGTTGACGTCAGGGCCTCGACTGGACCGAAATTTCACATCGGACGACAACGCCAGAATGATCGCGTTGGGAAACAAGACATTTCCAGAGTTCAGATAGTCTACGATGTTCTGGACGTGCTTCTTCACTTCGGCTCGCTGATAGCCCAGTAATTTGCCAGCATCATCGCGGGACACTCGCGAGATATCCGCGATCTGCAGCAACTCAGTCCCGGTCATCGTGAACAGATACAGCGGATGCTGGGGATCCTGTTCGATACGAAGAGCACGCCGCCGAATTTCAGTTAACTCAGCCATGGTGAGCCCCCTGGATTTCTTGGAACAACGTTCGAAAGCGTCCCTGCTCACACGCCTTGCCGCTGTCTCTTAATTCTCGCAGCAGTCGAGTTTGTGTCACCTGTGCTGTCTTCTTAATCGCTCCTCGAACAAACCGGCGAACTTCATCGTCGGTCATGGGAGTGCGGTTGAACACCGGTCGATCCGGAGCTTCAGCGAGGAGTTTATGAAATCGTTTCGAGAGTCCCGACAGTGTCGGCGGAGTTCGTCGGTTAGTCTCGAGGGCGTGTCGCAGTAATCGCACATTGAGCGATCTCAAGACACCGCCGACCAGCGGTTGCAGGCGAGCATCGCTCGGAATGAGATTCTTTGTCAGATCGCCGAGTGCTTCGGTTCCGGCTGACATAATTGCCAACATGTCGTTGTCATTCAGAAGAGTTCGAGCATGATTCAGGTCATCCTGAATGGCATGCAGATAGTTCGCGGACGCCGCAATCAGCAGCGGGCTGTCAGGATATTCGGCCGCAAGATCGGAAATGGAAATCGGCCGGTCACGATCCCATTCAAGATCAATGAGCGCATTCCACCATGACCGTTTATCAGCACGCGGGTCTGCCGGCTTAGATTCGCGAGACACGACCACAGTATCGGGATGCCGCGTTGAAAATGTTGCGGAATATGGCTGAATTGGGGCATCCAGAGGAAGGAGTCCATAGCCAGCGGAAATGACCCACACGCAAATTTGCTCTGAGGGTTTTGCCAAGTCAGCCAGATTCTTCGCAACGGCCCAGTGATCGCCGGCGTAAAGAGACTTTGGAGTAATCGTTTCGCCGTTTGAACGGTCAACGCGCAGTTTCCATTGCCGAACTCGGGCTTCAACACTGCTACCGCCAATATTCCGTAACTGAAGCATTGACGGTGGCTCACACGTCTTTTGCTTCGTACAGGTGACAATGATGTTGATGGTAGTTTGCATTACAGGTTCTTCAAACGACAGTCATTACCGAATTCCGAGCAGCTTGTGCATTTGCATGCTTAGTCGCCACCGCCCGTGGTTCTGGCAATAGCGGATCGCCAACTCACGATTTTGCTCCAGATGAGGCCCATCCATTGGCTGAAGGTAGAATTGTGAAAAATCCAAATGCTCAAACTGCTGCGGCTCTGCGCCCAATTGCGGGTAGACCAACTTGAGTTCATCTCCCGATGTGACGATGACTTTAGAATTGGCTTTGGGGCTAACACAAACCCAATCAATCCCGGCGGGTACGGCAATCGTCCCGTTTGTCTCAACCGCGATTTCAAGTCCCTTGTTGATGGAAGGCTGCAATCAGCGGCTCATCGAGTTGCAACAGCGGTTCTCCGCCCGTACAGACGACATACGGATGACCTGCCCCCATCCAAAGTGCAGCCACAGTCTCTGCCAAGTCCTGTGCAGTGTCGAAACGGCCTCCGTGATCTCC